>NZ_JBHMFT010000024.1:0-78175 GCF_051433195.1 Falsiroseomonas sp. E2-1-a20
GCGGTGGGCCCAATCGGCCGGCGCCTCGTGAGAAGCGTCAGCTTGGTGAACCCGTTACCTCCGCCTCGGCGGGCCATGGAAGCTAGCGGGAAACCCGGTCGCTTTCAAGTGGCCGCCTCGTCGTCGGTGGGCGCTTTCTAGTGGCGGGGCCGCCTCCTGTCAAATGACCCGCCGCACCCGGCCGGACACCCCGGAAACCCAGGCAAACCCTCGCCTTGCGACGCAAAAGGGGCGGCCCCTGCAGGCCGCCCCCTGTCATCGATCTGCATTTTTCCTGGGAAAAAGCGTCAGCTGTCCATCTGGATGTTGTTGTCCCGGATGACGGCCGCCCAGCGCTCGATCTCGGCGCCGACGAAGCGCCGTGCCTCGGCCGGGTCGGAGGCGACGATGTCGCAGCCCTGTTCCTCGATCCGCGCCTTCACGTTCGGATCGGCCAGCGCCTCCTTCAGCGCCGCATGCATGCGGTCGACGATCGGCTGCGGCGTGCCGGCGCGACCGAAGAAGGCCCACCAGGTCGGCGCCTCGAAATCCCCGAACCCCTGCTGCGCGAAGGACCGGGTGCCCGGCACATGCCGAGTCTCGCCCCGCGTCGTCACCCCAAGCGGCCGCAGCGTCCCGGCCCGGATGTGCTGGGAGACGATGACCACGTTGGTCATGAACAGCGGAATTTCGTTCGCCACCGCGGCCGTCACGGCCGGGCCGCCGCCGCGGTAGGGCACGTGGGTCAGCTTGAAGCCGCTGCGCTGCTGCAACAGCGTGGTCGAGATATGCGCCAGGCCGCCGACGCCGGAGGTCGCGTAGTTCAGCGCGTCCGGGTTCCGCTTCGCCGCGGCCACCACCTCCTCGAAGTTCTGGAAGGGGGTGGAGCTGTGCGCCGTCATCACCAGCGGCCCGGTCGCCACCAGGCTCACCGGCAGAAGGTCCTCCATGGTCTTGTAGTTCAGGCGCAGCAGGGTCTGGTTCGGCGCCTCGTTGTCATAGGCCAGCATCCAGGCGCTGCCATCCGACGGCGCGCGGGCCATTTCGGAGGCGCCGATGGAGCCCGAGGCGCCGCCGCGGTTCTCGATCACCACCGGCTGGCCAAGAATGGCGGCCAGCCGCGGCTGGAACAGCCGCGCGACGGTATCGGTCGACCCACCCGGCGCCCAGGGCACGATCAGGCGGATCGGCCTGTTCGGCCAGGCGCCCTGCGCTGCCACGATGGATGGGGCCGCCAAGCCGGCTGCCACCGCGCCCATCAATGTCCGACGCTGCATCATTTGCAGTTTTCCTCCCGAATTTCGACGCGCGACCCTAGGGGCGCGGCCCTCCTCTCGCCAAGCCCCGAAAAGACATCAGCTATCGGCGCGGATGTTGTTGTCGCGGATCACGGCGCCCCATTTCTCGATCTCGGCGCGCACGAAGGCTTCGGTCTCGGCCGGGGTGGAGCCGACGATCTCGGCGCCCTGCTCGGCCATGCGGGCCTGGACGTTGGCCTCGCCCAGAACCTGCTTCACCGCCTGCTGCATGCGCTCCAGGATCGGCATCGGGATGCCGGCGGGACCGACGAGCTGCCAGTAGGTCAACGCCTCGAAGTCCGGGAAACCCAGGCGGGTGAAGGGCACCACGCCGGGCAGGAAGCGGCTGTCGGTCTGCTGGGTCAGGCCCAGCGGGCGCAGGGCGCCGGCGCGGATATGCGGCAGGATGATCACGATATTGGACATGAACAGCGGCACATGGCCCGCCAGGCTGTCCTGCAGCGCCGGGCCGCCGCCGCGATAGGGCACGTGTTCCAGGCTGAAGCCGCCACGCTGCTGCAGCAGCACGGTTGCGATATGGGCGCCGCTGCCGACGCCCGTCGTCGCGTAGTTCAAGGTCCGTGGTCGTGCCTTTGCCGCCTCCGCCATCTGGGCGAAGGTCTGGAACGGCGTGCTCGGGTGGGTCACCAGCGCGTAGGGGCAGGTGCCGACCAGGGTGCAGAAGGAAAACGCCTGCATCACCCGATAGGGCATTTGCATCAGCGTCTCATTCGTCGCCAGCGTGTCGTTGGCCAGCAGCCAGGTGTAGCCATCCGGCGCCGCGCGCGCGGTTTCCGAGGATCCGACCGAGCCCGAGGCACCGGCCCGGTTCTCCACCACCACGGGCCGCCCGAGCAGTTCCGTCAGCTTCGGCTGCAGGATGCGCGCCACCGTGTCGTTCGAGCCGCCGGGCGGGAATGGCACGATGATCCGGACCGGCCGGTTCGGCCAGGCTTCCTGCGCGCGGCCGAGTCCGGGCAGGATCAGCGGCGTGGCCAAGGGCGCGATCAGCAACGTGCGGCGCTTCATGGAGTCACGTCTCCCGTGATTTTTTCCATTGCCGCATGACGCGCCGCGCCGATCAAGCACCGAAACGTCAGGACGTGGCTTTGGCCGCTGGCCTGGCGAAGGCCCGCACCGCCAGCACCGCCCCGGCCAGCGCCAGCATGGATCCGGCCAGCCCGGTCCAGCCCAGGCCCCAGCCGGCGATGATCGCCCCGCCATAGGCGGCCCCGGTCCCCTGCCCCGCGAAGATCACCGCGCCGTTCAGCGCCAGCGCCACGGAACGGTCCTGCGGCGCCAGGCCCATCAGCCGGGCCTGCACCAGCGGCGCCAGCGCGAACAGCGAAGCCGATCCGGCAAAGACCAGCAGGCTCAGCGGCACCGCGTGCCAGAAGGCCGGCGGCAGCCCGAGCAGCAGCGAATAGCCGACCAGGGCCGCCGCCAGCACCAGGAACAGCCGCACCGGCACCCGCGCGCCGCCCGATTCGGCCAGCCGGCCGCCGAACCAGATGCCCAGGATGCTGCCGAGCCCGACGAAGACCTGGATGGCGCCGATGCCCGACCCCTCGATGCCCGTGGTCGCCGTGACGATCGGGCCAAGATAGGCGGCGATGCAGAACAGCCCGGCGAAGGCGAGCCAGCTGGTCCCCAGCACCCGCAGGATGGCGGGCTTCAACGCGATGCCGAGCGACCCGGCGCCACCGCGATCCGTGCTCGGCAGCGCCGGCAGCCCGATGCGCACCGCCAGCGCCGCACTCAGCGCCAGAAGGCCGGAGAAGACGAAGGTGCCGCGCCAGCCGGCCGCGCCGCCGATCGCGGTGCCCAAGGGAATGCCAAGGGAGAAGGCCAGGGTCAGCCCCGCCATCACGGTGGCGATGGCCCGCCCGCGCTGTTCCACCGGCACCAGCATGGAGGCCGCGACCGCCGGCAGCACCAGGCTCGCGGCCAGCGCCGTGGCCACGCGCAGCGCCAGCGCCGTGCCGAAATCCGGCACCAGCGCGGTGGCCAGGTTCAGCGCCCCGATCAGGCCGAGGCCGATGGTCAGCAGCGTCCGGCGGTCCACCCGCGCCGTCAGGGCCGCGATCGGCGGGCCGGCGATGGCGAAGGTCAGGGCATAGATGGCAGCGAGCTGCCCGGCGGTGGCCAGGCCGACGCCGAGATCCTCGCCCAGCCGCGCGATCAATCCGGTGAAGGCATAGGCACCGGTGGCCGAGGCGAATTGGGCCCAGGTCAGCAGCCAGATTCGGCGGTCCATGTCCTTTCCCAGGCGCGGGACCGCATCCTAGCCGGATGGCGCCGCGGCAGCATCTGGGCGCGCGGGTCAGTTCGACCAGGGGTCGCCCAGGCGCAGGCCGGCGCGGCGGAAGGCGCAGCCGAAGGCGATGGCGGCGGCCGTGGCGGCATAGGCCTGCGGCGGTGGCAGGCGGCGCAGCAGGAAGGCCAGCGCCTCCCGCCGTGGGCCGCGCTGGGCGCAGGCCATGGCCAGCAGCAGGGCCGGCTCCTCTCCCACCAGGCGCGGGCAGAGCGGGCAGCCCACGGTCAGCGGGTGCTGCGCCAGGGTGCGGAGCAGCGCATCGAGCGGCTCGGCCGCGGCGCCGGCATCCTCGGTCGAGAGCAGGTGCCGCAGCGCCAGCAGCGCCGGCTCCCCGCGGCGGGCGGCGGCGGCCCAGGCGCGGGTGGCATCGATCGCCAGGCGCTCGGCCGGCGGCAGGGCATCCGCCTCCGCATTGCTCCAGGGCCAGTTGGGGAGGCCGGTTGTCGCCATGGAATCGCTCCTGCCTGTCGGTGTCCGGGATACCGCAATTGCGAGTCATTCGCAAATATTCAATGGCAGGTCATTCAGGCGGTCTTCACCCGCGGCATGCCAGAAACGGCCCGGCGTTGGATGGAAAACCCCGAGATGCGAGGCCGCGCGTGGCGTTTCCTGCCCCTGCTGGTGCTGGCCGTCGGCCTCGGCGCATGTGCGCGACTGCCAGGCGAGGAAGCGCGCTCCACCGCGGCCGCTGGCGCGGTGCGCGGCTTCGCGGCGATTTCGGCGCATGGCCTGCCGCTCGGCTCGGCCGTGGCGGTCGCGTCTGGCAGGCTGCTGACCAACGCGCATACACTGCCCGAAGGCCTGTCCCGGGTGCAGGCGCAGCGCGGCGATGGCGGTCCGCCCGTTGCGGCGGTGGTGCTCGCGCGCAGCCGGGTCATGGACCTGGCGGTGCTCGGCGTCGCGCCCGGGCATTTCCTCCCGGTCCCGATCGAGGCCGGCCCCGTCGCCGCGGGCGAGTTGCTGGTCGCCCTCGGTGCGCCGAATGCGGGGCCGGCGCTGGCGCACGGCATCGTCCACCTGCCGGATGCGCTGCTGGCCGGGACCGGGCGCGGCATGACGGCTTGGATGGGCGCGCTGATGGGGTACTCCGGCGGTCCCGCATTGGACGGCCAGGGCCGCCTGCGGGGGTTGGTGACGGCCCTTCTGCGGCCCGGCATGGCCCCGCTGCTCGCCGCCCTCACCGGCATCGACCTTGGCGGAATGACACGCAATCGTGAGGAGCGTGAGGTTTTCATCCTATCCATCGCCGAGGCGATGGCCGAATCCGAGCGGATCGCACCGGAGTCCGGAGCAGGGCCAAGGTAGAACTTGACCGCTCCGCGGTCCCTGCGGCTCATGGACCGTCCGCCCAGGCATGGCGGGCGACCCCCCAGCGTCACACCCCCCGGTGCGCCGCTCCGACAATTACCGGCACCCCGGGCTCCAGGCACAGACCCGGAGCCCGCTGAACCTGTCGCACATGACAGCACAGGTGCCGCCCAGGCCGCCCCCTTGCGGGACGGCGTGAAGGAGGACTGATCTTGCCGAAGAGCTGGATGCGCTTGTTGCCGCTGCCTCTCCCCATGGCGCTCGCCCTGGTCCTGACCGGCCTTTCCGTGCCCGCCGCGCCCACCGCCGAGGCGCATGACTTCGCACCGCAACGCGGAATCGCTTCCTATTACCACCCGCACCGCTTCACCGGCCGCACCATGGCCAATGGCGAGCGTTTCAACCCCCGCTCCAACTCCGCAGCCCACCGCACCCTGCCGCTGGGCACCGAGGCGATGGTCACCAACCTGAACACCGGCGAGAGCCGGCGCGTCGTCATCGAGGATCGCGGCCCGCATATCCGTGGCCGCATCATCGACGTCTCGCCGCGCATCGCCGAGGAACTCGGCATGCGCGGCGCCGGGCTGGCGCGGGTCGAGATCCGGCCGCTGGGCGAGGACGACTGACGCGCCTCTGCCCTACCTCGTGCCGGGTGGCAGGCCGATGTCCCAGGGCGCGCGCTCGGATTCGAGCAGCGCCTCGGACCGGGTGATGCCGATATCCTTCAGCATCCGGTCATCCATCTGCGCCAGTTGCCGGCGCGTGGTGACGACCCGCAGCGTGACCGCCAGCCAGTCGAGCCAGGTGCCGCCGTGCTGCTGCGGGACGTCGCGGCGGAACCCGGCCTGGCCGGGCTGACGCAGGGCGCCGGGGGAAAGCAGGAAGCCGGACATCGCTGAGGTTCCTTCTGATGGACCATCGGGATGCAACATCGGTGCGGAACCCACATCAGTAAAACGAGTAATCTTGACGTGGCGCATCATCATCCTTGATGCTCCCCTGATGCCTCCCCTGCCCCCCGGCCTGGACCCCGACCTGCTGCGCGCCTTCGTGCTGATCGCGGAGGGGCGGTCCTTCACCCGCGCGGCGGACCGGGTGGGGCGGACGCAGTCCGCGGTGTCCATGCAGATCCGCCGGCTGGAACAGGTGCTGGGCCAGCCTCTGCTGGTGCGCACCTCGAAGGGCGTGCAGCCGACGCCGCAGGGCGCCTGGCTGCTGGACCGCGCCCGCGCGCTGCTGGCGCTGAACGACGAGATCGTCGGCAATTTCCGCGCGCCGCCGATGGTCGGCTCGGTGCGGCTCGGCACCCCGGACGACTACGCGCTGAACTGGCTGCCGGGCATCCTGGCGCGCTTCGCCGAGGCGCATCCGGCGGTCGAACTCGACGTCACCTGCCTGAATTCGGATGTACTGGTGGAGCAGTTCCGCCAGGGGCATCTTGACCTGACCCTGGTCAGCGAGGGGCAGGAACCGCCGGGCGTCGCGGCGCAGCGGGTCTGGCGCGGGCCGCTGCGCTGGGTCGGCAGCCCGACGCATGGGTTGCACCGGCGGGACCCGCTGCCGCTGGCGCTGTCGCGGCCCAACATGCACCCCTCGCGGCCCGAATTCGCATGCGCCTGGCGCAAAGCGGCGCTCGCGGCGCTCCACAAGGCCGGGCGGAGCAGCCGGGTGACCTACAATTCCGCGACGCAGACCGGCTGCTTCACCGTCGCCCTGGCCGGGCTCGCGCTCACCGTCAGCACGCCGACGACCCTGCCGGAGGGGCTCGCCTGGCTGGGCGAGCTGGAGGGCCTGCCGCCGCTGCCGGACATGGGCATCCTGCTGCTGCGCCACCATTCCGGCGTGGGCGTGCCGGCGGTGGATGCCCTGGCGCAGTCGATCGAGGAGGGGTTTCGCCGCGCGGCCGAGACCACCGGGGTGGTGCTGGCCGCCTGATCACCAGCGGCGGAACCTACCAGCGGCGGACCGGCCCGCAATCCAGGTGGACGAAGCCGTTGCTGGTATAGAGCCCGACACCGCCGAGCCGCAGCTCCGCCGCCAGCCGTGCCATTTCCCGGCTGTTGCGGTCCGGCAGCCGGCAATCCGCCGCCATGCCCGACATGTGCAGCGAGACCTGGGAGACGCGGCGGCTGCGGCTGGCGTTCTGCGCGTTGGTCTCCGGCGTACGGTAGCCGCTGATGACCTCGTAGTGCTCGTCGCTGTCCATCCGGTTGGCGACGGTGGACATCACGTCGAACAGGCGCGGGTCCATCGGCGTGGTCTCGGCCTTGGACAGGTCGCGGAACACGTAGTCCAACTGGCGCAGCGCCGGGCGGTCGTAGCGGCCGTTCCGGAAATAGACGCCGCTGAAGCTGTCGCCCGTCACCTGGCGCCGCACCCGCAGGCTGCGCGTCGCGCCCTGCGCCAGCACCGGGCCGGCGACGCTGGCGCCAAGTCCCGCGAGTGCCGCGATCAGCACGCCGCGCCGCGCCACCGGATGATCCGGCACGAAGCCTTCCGGCAGGTCCGCGCCGGGCTGGCAGCAGGGGCAGCCGAACACCAGGGCCATCAGCGCGCCGTTACCTGCTGCATCCGCGCGACGCTCGCCATGGCGGCGCGGTTGGGCAGCGCCATGGCACGGGCGTAGGCGGCATCCAGCCGGTAGATGTCGGGCCGGATGCGCACCCTTCCGTCGGCCTCGATCACCGTGGTGGTGTAGTGCAGCCGCAGCGGCAGGCTGCGGCCGAGCGTGACCACGCTGGTGCCGCGGCTAGCGAGCGCCCGGTTCGCCCGCGCCAGGTCCCAGCCCGCGGTGCCCTGCAACACCGTCGCCATCAGCGCGTCCGGGTCCGCCAGGCGGATGCAGCCGGAGGAGAAGGCGCGGTCGGGCCGGCGGAACAGATGCCGGTCGGGCGTGTCGTGCAGGAAGATGTCGTCGTTGTTCGGCATGATGAACTTCAGCCGGCCGAGGGCGCTGGAATCGCCGGCGTCCTGCCGCACGAAATACGGGAAGCGCTGGCCGCTGATGCTGGACCAGTCGATGGTCCGCGGGTCGATCTCCACCCGTTCCCCGCCGACCACGGTGAACACCCGGAAGCCGCGCTCCATCATCGCCTGCGGGTCGCGCCGGAAGCGCGGCAGCAGATCCTCCCGCGCATTGCGCTCCGGCACGCCCCAGGGCGGGTTGAACTGCAAGGCGGTCAGGCGGACGTTCAGCATCGGCGTGGCGCGGTCCGGCCGGCCGACGATCACGGCCATGGCCAGGATTTCCCGGTCCCCCTCCATCACCTGCAGCCGGAAATCCGGCACGTTGACCTCGACGCGGCGCTCGGCCGGCGGCGTCGGTGCGCCGCGGCGCATGTCGAGCGCGACGCGAAGCTGGTCGATGCGCGCGCCGATCGGGCGGTTCAGCAGGCCGATGCTGATCGGGCCGACCCGGCCATCGACCTCGAGCCCGTTCGCCGCCTGCCAGCGGCGCACCGCGGCCTCCAGCACCGGGTCGTACAGCGGGCCGAGATCGGGCGCGGCGGCGAGGATCGGATCCTCCGCCGCCAGCCGGGCGCGCAGCAGCGGCACCCTTTCCGCATCCACCATGCCGGGGTCGATCGTGGCGGTGCCGGGGACCTGCGCCCATTCGCCATTCGCGGCGATGCCGCGCTGCCGGGCGAGTTCCGCCTTCAGCGCCGCGGCGCCGCGCGGCAGCATCGCCGCACGCTCCAGCAGGCCGGCCGGGTCGGGCGTGGTCGCCAGTTCCGCCATCCAGGCATCGAGGTTCAGCGTCGCGGCGTTGCGCCGCAGGTCGGCCCGCCCCGGCATCTCCCGCACCCGGCCCGCAACGAGGTCCTGCAGCGCGAGCGCCGCCGAGACATGCAGGGCGGCGCGCCAGGCGGCGGGGTCACTCGCGGCGAGCGTGCTGTCCGGGATGTTGTAGTGGCGCGGGTCCAGCCCGTCCTCCTCGAGCCGCAGCAGGCGGTCGACGAGGCGAAGCAGCGCCTCCCCGGCCGTCAGGCCGCTCGCCGGTGGGACCGACGTGGGGACAGGCGGGATGGCGGGGCGCAGGACCTGGGCCGCGGCGGGCGCCGCGGCGAAGGCGAAGGCTGCGGCGAGGAGCGGCCGGCGGGCGATGTCCATGCGCATGAAATACCAAAGGGGGGTCCGGGTTGCAAACGCGCCAGGCGAAGTTCGGACCCGAACCGGATTCATCTCCCGCCGAAGTGTTCCGCCTCAGCGCCCGCCACCGACCGGCAGGACCGCGCCGGTGACATAGGCGCTGGCGGGCGAGAGCAGGAACAGCACCGCCTCCGCCACCTCCCCCGGCGTGCCCATGCGGCGCAGCGGGATATGGGGCACGATGCGGCCGATGCGATCCGGGATGCCGGCGCTGGCGTGGATGTCGGTGTCGATCATGCCCGGCGCCACAGCATTTACCCGGATGCCCTGCCCCGCCAGTTCCTTGGACAGGCCCGCGACCATGGAATCGACCGCCCCCTTGGTGGCGGCGTAGTGGATGAATTCGAAGGCGGAGCCGATCCCGGCGGCGCGGGAGGACAGCGCGACGATGCCGCCGCCGCGCCCGCCACGGCCCGTCGCCATGCGCCGCGCCGCCTCCCGGCAGGTGGCGGCCAGGCCGAGCACGTTGACGCGGAACACCTCGGCCCATGTGGCATCCATGGAATCGAGGAAGTCGGAGGCCGGGCCGGTGATGCCGGCATTGGCCACCAGCGCATCCAGCCGGCCGAAGCGGGAATCCAGCGCGGCGAAGCAACGGGCATTGGCGGCCGGGTCGCCGGCATCGGCCAGGACGAGCTCGACCGCGGCGCCGGCCGCGCGGCAGGCCGCCGCCGTGGCCTCCGCGGCCGCCTGCCCGTGGCGCCATGTCAGCACGAGGTCGTACCCGCGGGCGGCCGCCAGCCGCGCCACCGCGGCGCCGATGCCGCGCCCGGCGCCCGTCACAAGCATCACCGGCCTGTCGTCCATCGCATCCTCCGATCCTGCAACCACCCCAGGCCGGCAGGATGCGCGGGACGTTCAGCCGAAGGCCAGACACAGCAGCCAGGCGACCAGCGCGGCGGCGCCGATGATCACCAGGAAGGACCCGATCGCGGCCAGGCCCTCGCCCCTGCGTTCGCCTTCTTCCGGCTTGGCGATGGGGCGGGACTGCGGCACGCCGGCCGGCGGGCTGAACGGGTCGCGCCGGCGCTGCGGCGCGGGCGATGGGTCGATGGCACGCAGGCGGGCCGGTTCGGCGGGCATGGCGGGCTTCCTTGGCGACAGGCGTTCCGATGCCTGCAACGCGCCCGCCAGCCCTCGGATGCAACCGTTACGGATCACATTCCAAGGAGTGGCCGCGCCGGTTCATGCCGCGGCCGCTTCCGCCCCGGTGAGCTGCGTCCGCACCAGCTCCGCGAAGCGCCCCTCCAGCGCCACGAGTTCGGCGAAACTGCCGCGCTCGACCACGTGCCCCTGCTCGAACACCAGGATCTCCTCGGCGTCGCGGACCGTGGACAGGCGGTGGGCGATGACGAAGGTGGTGCGGCCGGACATCAGGGCGCGGAGCGCGCGCTGCACCCGGGCCTCCGTCGCCGCATCCAGCGCGCTGGTCGCCTCATCCAATATGAGCACCGGCGGGTCCTTCAGCAGCGCCCGCGCGATGGCCAGGCGCTGGCGCTGGCCGCCGGACAGCTGCGTGCCACGCTCGCCGACCAGCGTGTCGTAGCCCTGCGGCTTGGCGGTGATGAAGTCATGCGCCTCTGCCATCCGGCAGCAGCGTTCGAGATCCTCCTGCGTCGCATCGGGGCGGCCGATCAGCAGGTTGGCGCGGATGGTGCGGTTGAACAGCAGGCTCTCCTGGAACACCACGCCGACGTTGCGGCGCAGGCTGTCCAGCGTCAGGTCGCGCAGGTCATGCCCATCCAGCGTGATGCGCCCCTCGGACGGATCCCACAGCCGTTGCAGCAGGGCCATGGCGGTGGATTTGCCGGCGCCGGTCTGGCCAACCAGGGCGATGGTGCGGCCTGGCGGCGCGTCCAGGTCCACATCCTTCAGGATGGAGGGCCCACCCGGATAGGCGAAGCCGACCTTCTCGAACCGCACCGCGCCCTCGGCCCGCGCCAGCGTCAGCGCCGCCGGCTTTTCCGGCACCGAGGATCGCGCGTCGAGGACGGCGAAGAATTCCTCCAGCGACGGCATCTGGAACACCAGGCGGGAGACGAACCCGACCGCGCCCTCGAGCCGGCTGATCAGCAGCGTGGCGAAGCCCATGAAGGACACGATCTCGCCCACCGACGCCTCGCCCCGCACATGCAGCACGGTGCCGAGCACGAAGATGGCGATGACGGTGATGGTCGACGCCGCCCGCGTCAGCACGGCGACCACGGCCCACCAGTTCAGCACCGGGAACTGATGGTCCAGCACCTGGCGCACGATGTCGCCGAACAGCCGCGTCTCGGACGCGAGCCGGGAGAAGGACTGCACCACCACGACGTTGGACAGCGCATCCTGCGCATTGCCGGCCAGGCGCGATTGCAGCGACTCCACCTCGCCCTGCGCCACCTCGGTCTTCTGGATCACCCAGGCCGAGACGATGGCGAACAGCGCGACCAGCACGATCAGCAGCAGGCCGAGCCGCCAGTTCATCACCAGGGTCAGCGGCAGCAGCACGAGGGCGGCGATGAAGGTGGTCAGGTGCTCGCGGAAGAAGGACAGCCAAAGGCCGAACAGATTGTCCGACCCCACCAGCATCACCTTCATCAGCCGGCCGGATTGGGTGTCGCCGTGAAACGACAACGGCAGGGACATCACGTGTTCGAAGTAGCGCGCCATGATGGTCAGGCGGTTGCGGTGCGCCATGCGGTCCGACAGCAGCGATGTGGCGACGTTGGCGCCGATGGCCGAGAGCCCGACCGCCGCCCACAGCACCAGCAACGCCAGGGCCTCCGCCCACAGGGAGGCGGCGGACATGCGCTCGGACCGTGCCAGCAGGTCGATGACCCGGCCGAACAGCACCGGCTCCAGGAACGACAGGCCGGCCAGGGCCAGGGAGGCGAAAGCCAGCCCGTAGGCGATCCATCGATCCGGACCCAGCAGCCGGAGAACCCGCATGTACAGACGCAAGAACCGCATGGACCGACCTTTCCCTCCCCCGCATTCCGAGTCGGCAACGTCCAGGGGAATCGACCCAACGTCAGCGATTTACCGGGCAGCTTGCAACCCGCCAGCTTGCAAGCTGCGCCTCGAATGCGGCAGGAACACGCTGCAAGCGGCAGAGCGGAGCAGAAGTTTCCGCGCCCTGCATCGGAGGATTTTCGGACCATGTCACCCAGCCGCCGCGCCATCCTGGGCGCCAGCCTCGCCGCCCCCGTATTCCTGCCCGGTCTTGCCCGCGCCCAGGCCTGGGCGCCGGGGCGCCCGATCCGCCTCATCGTCGGCTTCCCGCCGGCCGGCACCACGGACATCGCGGCCCGCCTGCTGTCGGAGCCGCTGGGCCGGCGACTGGGCACCCAGGTGGTGGTGGAAAACCGCCCCGGCGCCGGCGGCAACATCGGCAACGACGTGGTCGCCAAGGCGGAACCCGATGGCCTGACCCTGCTGATGCAGACGATCAGCGGCGGCGCCATCAACTACGCGCTGTATGGCGCGCGGATGCCGGTGAAGCCGGAGGATCTGGCCGCGGTGGCGCTGATGCTGCGGGTGCCGAATGCCATCTTCGTCAACCCGCAGCTTCCCGTGCGGACGCTGGCCGAACTGGTCGCCTACGCCAAGGCGCGGCCCGGCGTGCTGAACCACGGCTCCTCCGGCGCCGGCACATCCCTGCACATGACCGGGGAGCTGCTGAAGCTGGAGGCCGGAATCGACATGACGCATGTGCCGTTCCGCGGCGCCGGGCCGATGCTGCAGGAGATCATCGCAGGCCGCGTCGAGGTCGGCGTGGACAATTTGCCGTCCGTCATCGGGCACCTGCGCGACGGCCGGCTGCGGCCGCTGGCGGTGACGACGAAGGAACGCAGCCCGGCGATGCCGGAGGTGCCGACCACGGCGGAAGCCGGCCTTCCGGGGGTCGAGGCCACCGCCTGGTTCGGCGTGCAGGCGCCCGCGCGCACCCCGGCGCATATCGTGAAGCGCATCTCGGACGAGATGAACGTCATCATCCGCGAGCCCGACATGCAGCGCCGCCTGGCCGATCTCGGCGGCATGGCGCCGAACCTGACGCCGGATGGCGGCACCAGCCCGGAGACCTTCGATGCCTTCGTCAAGGCGGAGATCACGAAGTGGGGTGAGGTCGTGCGCCGCAGCGGCGCGCGCGTGGAGTAGCCTGCGCCGCTCCGGCGCGCGCGTGGAACAGGGTGCGCCGGCGCGGGACTTGTGCCCCCGCACCGTGCCGCCATACAGCACGGCCAGGACAGTGAGGAGCCCTCCATGACCATCACCCGCCGCGCCGTGCTCGGCGCCGCCCTGGCGCTTCCCGCCGTTGCCGCCGGTGCCCAGGCGCCCTGGGCACCCTCCCGCCCCGTACGACTGGTGGTGCCGTTCCAGGGCGGCGGCGCGACGGACCTGACGGCGCGGCTGCTGGCGGAACGCCTGACGCCGATGCTCGGCCAGCCGGTGGTGGTGGACAATCGCGCCGGCGCCGGCGGCAACCTCGGCGCCGACATCGTGGCGAAGGCCGATCCGGACGGGCACACGCTGCTGATGTGCACGATCGGCACCGCCAGCATCAACCAGTTCCTCTACAGCCGCATGCCCTTCAAGCCGGAGGACCTGTCCGCGGTGGCGCTGGTCAACCTCGTCGCCAACGGCATCATGGTGCATGAGTCGGTGCCGGCGCGGACCCTGGGGGAGCTGGTTGCCTATGCCAAGGCGAACCCGGGCCGGCTGAATTTCGGCACGCCGGGCAACGGCACCTCCGGTCATCTGTCCGGCGAGTACCTGAAGGTGCGCGGCGGCTTCGAGATGACGCATGTGCCCTATCGCGGTACCGGCGGCGTGGTGCCGGACCTGCTGTCCGGCACCTTGCAGGTCGCCGTGGACAACCTGCCGGCCTACCTCCAGCACGCGCGGGACGGCCGCATCCGCATCCTGGCGGTGACCAGCCGGGACCGCTGGTTCGCGGTGCCGGAGGTGCCGACGGTGCAGCAGGCCGGCATCCCGGATTTCGAGGCGGTGGCCTGGTTCGGCGTGCAGGCGCCGGCGCGGGTGCCGGCGCCGATCCTGGCCCGCTACGCCAGCGCCATCGCCGAGATCTCCCGCAATCCGGAGGTAGTGGAACGCCAGCGCAGCTTCGGCGCCGAGCCCAACCCGCTCGGCCCGACGGAATTCGCCGCCTTCATCGCCGCCGAGAACGACAAGTGGCGCGAGGTGGTGCGCCTGTCCGGCGCGCGGCTTGACTGACGACACCCTGACGGCCTTCGCGCTGCCGCGCAGGCCGGCCGCGCTCGTCTTCGACATGGACGGGCTGATCTTCGACACGGAGACGCTGTACCGGGAGGCGATCTTCGCGGCGGCGGCGGAGGCCGGGCGGGCCATGACGCCAGCGCTGTTCCTGTCGCTCATCGGCAACCCCTGGCCGCGCAACCGCGCCCTGCTGCTGGCGGCCTTCGGCGAAGCCTTCGCCGTGGAGGCCTTCCGCGACGAGTGGGTGCGGTATTTCGAGGCGCTGGCCCTGCACCGGCAGTTCCTCAAGCCCGGCGTGGTCGCGCTGCTGGACCGGCTGGATGCGCTCGGCCTGCCGCGCGCCATCGCCACCTCCTCCGCCCACGCCACCGCCGCGCATCACCTGGCGGCGCATGGGCTGGCGGGGCGCTTCCACCACATCGTCGCGCAGGGCGACTACGCCCGCGGCAAGCCGGCGCCGGATCCCTACCTGCTGGCGGCGGCGCGCCTTGGCGTGGCGCCGGCGCTGTGCCTGGCGCTGGAGGATTCGCACAACGGCGTGCGGTCCGCGGCGGCCGCCGGGATGATGACGGTGATGGTGCCGGACCTGCTGGAGGCGACGGACGAGATTTCCGCGCTGTGCGTCGGCATCGCGCCGGACCTGCACGCGGTGGCGCGGCTGCTTTAGCCCCGCCACGCCGCCGGCACATGCCGGAACGGCAGCGCGGCGAGGTCCAGCGCCGCCGGGCCGGGGCAGTCGCATTCGACGATGGCGACGCAGCGCCCGGCGAAGGCCGCGCGGAAATGGTTCTTTGCCTTGTTGGCCAGCAGCCGCGTCGCATCCAGGTCGATGCCGTGCAGCGCGAAGAAGGCCGGGTCCACAGCCGCCTCCTTGCGGCTGGTGACGATAATGCGGAGGGTCTCGCCCACGCGCAGCACGGCGGTGGCGCCGAGGTCGACGGGGGCACCGCGTTCCATTGGTCCCTCATTGACGAAGCGGCCCTCCGTCAGGCGTTCCACCACCGCGGTGACGGCGACCGGCGGGCCGAATTTCGTGGTGGTCTGCCCGCCCAGGGCCACATCGATTCGCGCGCCCTGCCCCGCCGCGCGCGCCGCTTCCACCACTGCCACGTCGTGCAGGAAGGCGAAGACGGTGGGCACCGGCGGGCCGGCCTGCACCAGCACGCGCAGCATTTCCGGCGTGTCGGCGACGCCGCCGGACAGCGGGTTGTCCGCCGGGTCGAGCAGCGCCACCAGGCCGGGCGGCGCGGCGAGCGCCGTGGCCAGCGCCGCCTCCGGCCCCGGCAGCGTCACGGCGAAGCGCGGCAGGCGCGCGGCGATGGAATCCGCCACCGCCTGCGCCGCACGCGATGCGGCCTCCGCCGTGGTCGCCCAGGCCATGCCGCAGGGTCCGGCATGGGGCGTGTCGCCCCAGGAGAAGCCGCCGAAGGGCGCGGCCTCCAGCACCGTCGCATCCTCCAGCGCTGCGGCCTCGGCCCAGACCTCCGCCATCGGACCGGCGGCGCTGCGCATGTGGAAGGAGTGCAGCACGACCGGCAGCTTGGCGATGGCGCCATGCAGGTGCTGCCCGCCGATGCGGCGTTCCAGCAGCGCCAGGGCCCGCAGCGCCGTCGCGTCCATGTCGATGTGGGGGTAGCTGCGATAGACGCTGGCGCCATCCAGCAGCGTCGCGATCTCGGGCGCCATGTTGCCGTGGAAGTCAAAGCTGGCCGTCAGCGGGGTATCGCCGATCGCGGCACGGACCCGGCGGATGATGGCGAGGTCGGCGGCCGGTTCGTGCGCCGCCACGCAGGCGCCGTGCAGGGACTGATACACGCCATCCCATGGCGCGCCGGCCGCCAGCCCTGACAGGACTTCCGACAGCCAGCCCTCGAAGGCCTCGGTCGTCAGCGGCCCGCCGGGCTGGGCGGAGGTGCAGCGCAGGATCGTCGCCCGCCAGTCAGGCCGTGCCGCCAGGAAGGCCGCCAACCCGCCGAGTTCCGTGCCGGTGCCGGCATAGCGCGCCAGCGCCGCATCGCCCGCGACCCACTCACGGGAGCGCAGCGCATCCGGCCCCGTAGGCACCGGCGTGAAGGAATTGCCCTCGAACCAGAGGCGGGCGACAGCGATCTTCGGCATCGAGCCAGTCTAGTGACTGTTGACGCTCAGGCCAGCCGGCAAGGGCAACAAAGCAGAACACGCCGAGGAAGGACGGCCAGGCTGCTCATCGAAGGTGTTCATGGACAAGACCTGGGAACCCACAATGAAACCGGATCAGTTTACAACTATTCATGTCTGACTACGAATATTACTAGCGTAACATTAAAATAAAGATACCCCGATTATTTAAGACATCAAAGCGCAGAAATATGTTGTAATAAAGTCGCTTGTATTATAACATATGTTATCACGATGAAGTTATTTCTGAATTTTTAGGGACCGCAGTGACTTCCGTTAACGAACTTCATCGACGGGCCGGCTGTTGGCCTTCTGCTTCTCGGACCATCCCACAGGAGCTGAAAGCGAGCCAGGACCATGGACGTCCTCTTGATCGAAGACAACGAACTGCTTCGCGGAACACTCGAAGACGAGCTGAGCGAGGCCGGACTGCAAGTCCTCGGCTTGCACTGTGCGGAGGCAGCGTTATCCGCCGTATGCAACGACCCCGCATCGCCCACCGTGACCGTGACGGATGTGCAGCTGGGTCCCGGCATGAACGGCCTGAAGCTCGTGGCCGAACTGCGCCGAAGATGGCCGGACGCGAATATCCTGGTGATGACAGGCGAGGAAGAAAACCTGAGCGCGATGTGCGATCGCGATCGTCTGTCCTGCCTCATCAAACCCTTCGAGCCTGCCCGCCTGACCGCAGCCGTCATCAAGCTGATGAACGCGGCTGCGCCCCAGGCCTCGCCGCTTTAGGCTCAGATGCGCTCCGCCGCGAAGGTGTCGCAGGCTTCCAGCGTGCCCTGCTGCAGGCCGGCGCGGAACCAGCGGACGCGCTGGGCGGAGCTGCCATGGGTGAAGCTGTCTGGCTGCACCTGGCCGCCGGCGCGGCGCTGCATGCGGTCGTCGCCCACCGCGGCGGCGGCGCCGAGGCCTTCCTCGATGTCGCCTTCCTCCAGGATCTGCCGCGCATCCTGCGCCCGGCGCGCCCACAGCCCGGCCAGGCAATCCGCCTGCAATTCGACGCGCACCTGAAGGGCGTTGCCATCGGCCTCCCCGGCGCGCTGGCGCAGCTGCTGCACGCGCGGCAGCACGCCGAGCAGGTTCTGCACATGGTGGCCGACCTCATGCGCGATCACGTAGGCGGCGGCGAAGTCACCGGGCGCATTCAGCCGGCGCTGCATCTCGGCCAGGAAATCGAGGTCGATGTAGACCTGCCGGTCGGCCGGGCAATAGAACGGCCCGACGGCGGATTGCGCGGTGCCGCAGGCGCTCTGCACGGCGCCGGTGAACAGCACGAGGGTCGGTGCCTCGTAGCTGCGGCCGACTTCGCGGAACAGCGGGGTCCAGACATCCTCGGTCTCGGCGAGGACGCGGCGGACGAAGCGCGCACCGTCATCCTGCGCCGGCGCGCCGGGTTCCACCTGGCGCTGCTGTACCTGCGATTGCTGAAGCCCGGGGTCGCCCTGGAGGATGACGGACGGGTCGATTCCGAATAGCAGCGCCAGCACCACCAGCACCACGCCGCCAAGCCCGCCGCCGACCGCCAGCCCACCGCGCCCGACCCTGCGGCCGCGCCGATCCTCGACATTGCCGCTTTCGCGCCCACCACCCAGCCGCATGCCGAACCCTCCGTGACGACGTGGCAACGTCCTGTGGAGGAGGAAGTTTCAGCCGCCTTGCAGAAGCCGCGTCAGCGCCGGCGACAGGCCCAGCGCCTCCCGCCCCCTTGGTGCCGCGTAGCTGCCGGCGCGCGGCTTCGGCAGGCCGAGCGGCACGAGCGACTCGGCCAGCTTCACGGCGCAGACGATGCCGTCCAGCAGCGGCACCATCGCGCGGTCCTGCAACTCCGCCGCCATGCCGGCCAGCGCCGCGCCGGCCAGCACCACCGAATCGCAGCGCGCCGCCATCTCGGCTGCGGCCTCCAGCACCAGGGTGCGCGCCGCCGCCGGGTCGCGCAGCGACTCCTGCGGCGTCAGCGGCAGGCCGCGCACCTCGCCGCAGCGGCTGGTCAGGCCATGCCGCGCGACCAGTTCCTCATAGGGCCGCGCCTGCCCCAGCGTCAGCACGCCGAAATGACCGCCGAGCAGGCAGGCGGTGAGGCAGGCGGCTTCCGTCATGCCGATCACCGGGCAGGGCATCATCTGCCGCGCCGCCTCCAGAGCCGTGTCGTGGCTGACGGCGAGGATCGCGGCCTCGACCTGGCCGGCATGCTCCGCCAGCGTCGCCAGCAGCGCATGCGCGGCGATGGCGTTTTCCACGCGGGTCGAGATCACCGCCGGGCCGAAGGCGGGCGTTGCGCCGATGATCTCGGTGCCCGGCGCCGCGATGGCACGGGCGGCGGCGACGCAGGCCTCGGTGATCGCCTCCGTCGTGTTGGCATTCACCACCAGGATGCGCATCGGCTCAGCCACCGACCATGGTGGCACCGGCGGCGGGAAGGGTGGCGGCGGCATCGGGCGCCGCATCCTCCGGCCGGCCGGTGCTCAGCGCCAGCAGGCCCTGCGGCAGGGCGCGGGAGGTTTCGGTCAGCAGCAGCAGGCGCAGCGCCTCCCGCGTCGCGGGCGCCTCGCCGTCGGCGGGATCCTCCAGGGCCTCGGGGCGCCGCTTCCAGACCTGCAACGGGTTGAACAGCAGCACGTCGCCCGGCCGCACATCCAGCCGCAGGGCCAGGCCGGGCTCGGCACAGATGCCGTCCAGCAACTCCAGCGCCTGCATCTGCGCACCGGTCAGGCGCGGCGTCTCCGGCTGGCGCTGCGCCGCATCGATGGCATCGCGGGAATAGCGGCCGACAAAGGCGCCGGAGGCGGTGCTGAACACCGGCAGGTCCAGCACCGCGCCGCCCGGTGCGGCATGCGGCAACGGCCGGTGCAGGATCTCGAGCGCCGCGCGGTCGCGCTTCATCATCTCGTTGTGCACGGTGGCGGCGGCGACCAGCATGGCCGGGTCGCCATCCGGCGGCTGGCGCAGCACCAGCAGCGCTACGACATCCGCTGCATCGGCATGGAAGCGCCAGCGGAGCGCACTGCCGGCGGGGCTGGATTGCCGTTGCACCGCGCCACCCTCCCCCGGCAGCGGGCGGCCGAGATGGGTGCCGAGTGCCATCAGCAACGGTTCGGCCAGGGCATCGCCCAGGCGGTCCAGCGTCAGGCCGCGCAGAAGCACGAAGCCGCGGCCGGTATCGAGCCGCGCGCCGGCGCCGCGCAGCACGGCGCCGAGGCGGGGCAGCGGCGCCTCCGCCGCGGTGGCCGGCGCGCGACCGCCCAGGGCGGCCAGGGCCTGTTCCAGTTCCACCACATCCTCCGACCCCACCGGGATCATCCAGTCGGAAGGGCGGAGGTCGGCGGCACGCCAGGCGGCGGGGCCGGCCTGGGGCACCAGGCGGGATCGCGGGGTGCCGATCGTGGGGGTGTGGCTATCGCTCATGGCGGCAATACTATCAGCCCACGGCGAAGCCGCCATCTTGCGTTCCGGGCCGGCCTTCCCGCAGGCTGCACCCCTTGCCGGAGACTGCATGCCAATGGACGCCCCGAGCCTGACCGCCGCCCCCATGGATTTGTCCTTCGACGCGGAGTCGATGCTGGAGGGCCTGCGCCGCTGGGTGGAATGCGAAAGCCCCACCTTCGACGCCGCCGCCGTGAACCGCATGATGGACCTGGCCGGCCGCGACCTGGCGCTGATGGGCGCGCGGGTGGAGCGCATCGCTGGCCGCATGGGCTTCGGCGACTGCGTCCGCGCCCGCTTCCCGCATCCGTCCGGCGACACCACGCCCGGCATCCTGGTGCTGGCCCACCTGGACACGGTCCACCCCGTCGGCACCTTGGCGAAGCTGCCCTGGCGGCGGGAGGGGGGCACCTGCTGGGGCCCGGGCATCTTCGACATGAAGGGCGGCACCTACCTGGCGGTGGAGGCCCTGCGCCAGCTGCGCCGCGCCGGCCGCGCCACCCCCCTGCCCGTCACCTTCCTGCTGACGCCGGACGAGGAAGTGGGCAGCCCCTCCACCCGCGACCTGATCGAGGCCGAGGCGTCGCGTGCCCGCTACGTGCTGGTGCCGGAACCGGCGCGGCCGGATGGCGGCGTGGTGACCGGCCGCTACGCCATCGCCCGTTTCAGTCTGCGGACCACCGGCCGCCCGAGCCATGCCGGCAGCACCCTGGGCGAGGGCCGCAGCGCGATTCGCGAAATGTGCCGCCAGGTGCTGGCGATCGAGGCGATGACGACGGAGGACTGCACCTTCTCCGCCGGGGTGATCCATGGCGGGCAGTGGGTGAACTGCGTGGCGACGCATTGCGACGCGGAGGTGCTGAGCATGGCCAAGCGCCAGCCGGACCTCGATGCCGGCGTCACGCGCATGCTGGCGCTGAAGGCGGCGGCGCCGGATGTGGGGCTGGAGGTGAAGCGCGGCGTGACGCGGCCGGTGTGGGAGCCGGATGCCGGCACCATGGCGCTGTACGGGCTGGCGCGGGAGATCGCCCAGGGGCTGGGGTTCGACATCGCGCACCAATCCTCCGGCGGCGGGTCGGACGGCAACTTCACCGGCGCGATGGGCATCCCGACGCTGGACGGGCTGGGCGTGGCGGGGGCCGGGGCGCATACGCTGGACGAGCACATCGCCATCGGCAGCCTGGTGCCGCGGGCGCGGCTGTTCGCGGGGCTGCTGGAGCGGCTTTCTTGAGATTGGCGAAACGTTCCCTAATTATGGTAGTCTCCGCTTAATTGAGATGGGGCTGCCGGAATGCTGCGACTCGCGATGATCCTTGTCCTGTCCGCGCCGGGCCTGGCCGCGGCGCAGAGCTCGCCGATCAACGGCCCGACCGGCGGCGCGGTGCATGGCCAGACCTGGGACATGCGGCAGGACCTGTCCTCCCCCACCGCGACCAACGGCGTGCCGCTGACCCGGACCCAGCGGCTGCGCCAGCAGGCGGCGGAGGCCGCGGCGCGCGACCGGGCGCGCCAGCAGGGCCAGCGGCAGCGATAGGCGCCGGCCTCAGGTGCCGCCATCCACCGGCAGCACCTGGCCGGTGATCCAACCCGCCTGGGCGGAGGCGAGGAACATCACGGCGTTGGCGATATCCTCCGGCTCGCCCAACCGGCGCATGGCGATGCGGTCCAGCAGCGCCTTCTGGCCGGCTTCGCCGTAGCTTTCGTATTGCCGGATGGTCGCGGGATTGGACAGCGCGAAGCCGGGCGCCACGGAATTCACCGTGATGCCGAAGGGGCCGAATTCGCGGGACAATTGCCGGGTCAGCCCGACCAGCGCGTGCTTGCTGGCGCAATAGGCCTGGATGCCGGTGAGGCTGGCCTTCAGCCCGGCGCCGCTGCTGATGGTGACGATGCGCCCCGCCTTCGCCCGCTTCATGCCCGGCGCCACCGCCTTGGCCAGGTTGAAGGCGCTGTGCGCGTTGATGTCGAAGATGGCGTGCCAGTCTTCCTCCGGCACCTCCTCGATCGGGCGGTTGGACTGGCCGCGCACGCCGCCGGCATTGCAGACCAGCACGCCGACCGGCCCGCCGCTGGCCGACTCGATATCGCGGATCCAACCGGCGGCGGCGCCCTTGGCGGTCAGGTCGAAGGCGGCGGTGGTGATTTGGCCTTCCGAATCGGCCGTCTCCTTCAGCTCCTCGGCCGAGAGGTCGCAGGCGAAGACCCGGGCGCCGAGCCGGGCAAAGCCGCGCGCGATGGCGCGGCCATACCCGTGCCCCGCGCCGGTCACGGCCACCACCACGCCTTCGAATTGGATATTCACCGCATCAACTCCGTCAGGTTGTCGTCGGACATCGGGCGCGTGCCGCGCTCGCAGTCGTGGATCATGGCGATCAGGCGCTCCAGCGTCGGCCAGGCCAGGCCATGCGTGCGGCCGATCGGTGGCACCGCGCCGATCTGCGCATCCGCCGGCGTCGCGCGGCGGCGCACCCACAGGTCGCGCCAGACGCCGGAATGGGTCTTGGCGTTGGGGCGGTTGAAGGCCTCCATCGCCTGCATGGAGCGCCGCGCCGCCGCCTCCGTCCCGCCCGGCCCGAAGGCGTCCGGCGCGAAGCCGTTGAAGCCGAGCGGCGTCACGCCTTCCGCGCGGGCGACCGCAATCACCTCGCCGCACAGGGCGCGGACCAGCGGCAGCAATTCGGTGCGGGCCAAGGTATCGGCGATGCCCTTCTCCGCCAGGCCCTGGGCGTAGAGCAGGCTGGAATAGGCCAGCTTGCCCCACAGATAGCCCCAGATGTTGGGCGTCAGCACGGCGTCCGGCTCGAAGGTCTCGCGCAGCAGCGCATGCAGCGCCTGCACGCGTGGCGTGGTCGTGCCATCGAGCTCGCCCACCACCACGGCGCCGCGGTTGCCGTAGAGGATGCGCCCCGGCTCCAGCCAGTCGGCACCGAAATTGACGAAGGCGCCGAGGGTGCGCCCCGTGCCGCAGACCTCCGCGATGACGCGCTCGCACAACCCGTTCTGCAGCGACAGCACGTAGCCATCGGGTGCCAGATGCGGCAGCAACTGCCGGCAGGCGGCTTCGGTGTCGTGCGTCTTCACGCACAGGAAGACGCGCCGGAAGACGCCCTGCACCGCCTCCGGCGTGGCGGCCGGCGCGGTGATGCGAAGCTGCGCGACCGGACCCTCGATGACCAGGCCGCGCGCCGGGTCGGCGATGGCGGCGACATGGTCCGCCGCGACGTCGCAGAACACCACCGGATGCCCGGCCTGCACCAGATGCGCGCCCACCGTGCCGCCGATGGCGCCCGCGCCCCAGACCAGGATCGGGTCCTGCACCATCGCCATCACTCCCTGATATGCGCCCCTGGCATGCGCCGCGCCCTTGCGCCGCGTGGCGGTGCCAGCCCACCCTGTGCATCAGGCTAAACAGGACCAGCCCCGCGTCAATGCGCCCGGACCGAAGTGGGAATCTGAAGGGCGCCGCGCTGATGTCGGCCGCCGCCTTGCTGTTTGCGGCGGAGGTTCTGATGATCCGCTGGATGACCACGCGCGGCATCCCGGTGGAGCTGCAACTGGCATCCCGCGCCTTCGGGCAGTTGCTGTGGGTCGCCCCGCGCATCGCCGGCAGCGGGCTTGCCGTGTTCCGCACGCGCCGCCTGCCGATGCACCTGCTGCGCGGCACCAGTTCGCTGGTCTGCTGGGGGCTGTACTACTATTCCTTCAGCCGGCTCGACATGGCGACCGGCACGGTGCTGTCCTTCACCAACGTGATGTTCACCACGCTGCTGGCGGCGCCGATCCTGGGCGAACGGGTGGATCGCTGGCGCTGGTTCGGCACCATCGCGGGGCTGCTGGGCGTCGCGGTGATGCTGCGGCCGGGCGCGGAGATCGATGCCTTGGGCGCCGCGGCCGCCATCGGCGCGGCCATCGCCTGGTGCGGCATCACCCTGACCAGCCGCGCCCTGACCCGCACCGACTCGACGATGACGGTGCTCGCCTGGGTCGGCGTCGTGACCTTCGGCGGCATGCTGCCGCTGGCGATCCGCGCCTGGGTGCCGCTCGATGTGCTCGACGTCGCACTAATGCTGGTGGTCGCCACGGTGATGCCCGGCATCATCGTGCTGGTGACGGAGGCGCTGCGCCACGGCGAGGCCTCCGCCATCGCGCCCTTCCAGTACCTGCGCCTGGTGGTGGTGGCCGCGGCGGGCTGGATCCTGTTCGGGGAGGTGCCGGACCTGTTCGGCTGGATCGGCGCCGCCATCATCCTCGGCGGCGCCATGGTGGTGACCATCGCCGAGGCGCGGCGGCGTTGAGCCGATTCACCCAGGCCGCGCTGCTGGCCATCGCGGCCGGCTTCGTCTTCAACCTGGAAACCACGCTGGTGAAGGCGATCGAGGGCGTGCCGCTGGCGACGATGGTGCTGGCGCGCTCGATCGGACAGCTCGCCTGGACGCTGCCGGCGCTGGCGCGCGACCCTTCGCTGCCGCGTACCGGTGCGCTGCCGATGCAGCTGTTCCGCGGCCTGCTCTCCGTGGTGTCCTGGTACACCTACTACCTGGCCTTCGCCGGCCTGCCGCTGGCCACGGCGACGGTGCTGTCCTTCACCTCCGTGCTGTTCGTCACCGCGCTGGCCGGGCCGATGCTGGGGGAGAAGGTGGGCTGGCGGCGCTGGAGCGCCACGCTGGTGGGCTTCGGCGGCGTCGTCGCCATCGTCCGGCCGGGCGATGCGGGCGCGGTGGAGATCGGGCTGCCGCTGGCGGCCTCGCTGTTCTCGGCGCTGATGGGCGCCGTCATCATGCTGACCACCAAGTCGCTGTCGCGCACGGAGCGCACCGGCACGATCATGTTCTGGATCGGCGTGGTCTCGGTTGCCGTGTCGCTCCCGGTGGCGCTGCCGGGGCTGGCCTGGCCGGGCTGGGGCAATCTTGGCCTGCTGGTGCTGTGCGGGCTGTGCGGACCGTTTGCCATGCAGTTGTGGATCACCGGGCTGCGGATGGTGGATGCCAGCGTGCTGGCGCCGATCTCCTATGTCCGCCTGGTCTTCGCGGCGGCGACCGGCGTGCTGCTGTTCGCCGAGGTGCCGGATTGGTGGCTGGCGGTGGGCACGGCGCTGATCGTGGGCTCCGCGCTGTACATCACGCGGCGCGAATCGATACTGGCGCGTCGGGCTCAGCCGGTGAAGCCGGAGGCGCCCAGCGCCACGTCCAGCGGCGCCGGCGAGAAGCCGAACTCCCGGTAGCCGCGCCGCAGATGCTCCACATACCAGGCCTCCGGCGGGCCGGGCCGCAGGCGGCGCCCGGCATAGATCCAGGCCTCGCCACCCTCGGGCAACGGCACGCGAAGGCGCTCGTAGATGCCGAGCGCCGTGCCCTCGAACCGGTCCAGCCGCGGCAGGTGGCCGAGGCGGATGCGCCAGAGGCCGACGGGGACCGTGGCCTGCGGGTCCGGCTCGATATCGGCGTAGCGCCGCAGCACCAGGCGCCAGCCTTGCAGCAGCGCGCTGCCGGCGGGTTCCGCGCCACGGCAGCGGCCGCGCATCCGCGCGTGGTCGAGGTTGCTGCCATAGGCGGCGTAGATCAGGGGTGGCGACATGCCGCCGCAGGGTGGCGCGATGGGCCGCCACGGACAAGGACAGGTCGATGATGCTGTTGCTGCAGGCGGCGCCGCTGCTGCTGCTGGTGGGCCTGCTGCTGTCCGGCCGCGCCGGGCCGGTGCCGGCGGTGCTGGCCGCGCTGGCCGCGACGGTGCCGGCGGTGCTCGCCTCGCTCGATGGCCCGGCACTGCCCTTCCTGGTGGCGGAGACGCTGCGCGGGGCCTTCCTGGCGGCGATGCCGATCGGCGTGGTGATCGGCGGCCTGCTGTTCCACGCCGCCGTCGCCGGCCCGGCGGCGGAATCCGCGCAGGCCGCCACGCCACGGCGCATCTTCGTCGCGACGCTGCTGATGGGCGCCTTCATGGAAAGCGTCACCGGCTTCGCGGTCGGCGCCGTCTTCGCGCTGTCCGCGCTGCGCGGCATGGGTCTGGCGGGCGCGCCGCTCGGTGCGATGGCGCTGCTGGCGCTGACCCTGGTGCCCTGGGGCGGGCTTGGCCCCGGCACCGCGCTGGGCGCGGCGCTGATCGGGCTTCCGGCGCAGGATGTGGCGGCGCTGACGGCCTGGCCGAACGCCGCCTGGCTGCTGCTGATGGGGCCGGTGCTGTGGCGGCTCTGCGCGGCGGCGGGGGTGGCGGTGCCAGCCGGCGAGAAGCTGGCGCAGATGGGCTTCCTGGCCGCCATCGCGGCGCTGCTGGTGGCGGGGCACGCGCTGTTTCCGTTCGAGGTCGTCGGCATCCTCGCCGCCGGCCTGCCGCTGCTGCTGGCGTTGTGGCGGCTGGACCCGCCGCGCGACGCCGCGGGCTGGCGCCGGGCGGGCCGGGCGCTGGCGCCCTATCTCGGCCTGACGGCGGCGCTGCTGCTGGCCCGCGCCTGGGCCGGCGCGCCAGCCTTCCGGCCCTATGCGGACCTGCCGGCCTTCCCGCTGACGCATGTGGCGGTGGTGCTGTGGCTGGTGGCCGGCGCCCTGCTGCTGCGGCATCCGCAGGGTGGCGCGCGGGCGTGGTCCGCCCTGCTGCGCGCCCGCCGGCCGGCGCTGGCCATGCTGCTGTATGTGGTGCTGGCGCGCTGGATGACCGGCTCCGGCATCTCCGGCGCGCTGGCCGTCGCGGCGGCGGACAGCCTCGGCACGCTCGCGCCCTATGCGGTGCCGGTGCTGGGGCTGGCCTCCGGCCTGGTCACCGGCAGCAATGTCGGCTCGAACGCCGCGCTGATGCCGGTGCAGGCGGCGCTGGGCCAGGCGGCCGGGCTGCCGCCGCTGCTGGCACCCGCGGTGCACAACTTCGCCGGCGCCGCCGGGGCCGGGATGTCCTTCGCCGTCACGGCGCTGATTTGCGGGCTGCTGGCGGATGGCACGCGGCCGGCGCAGATCTGGCGGCTGCTGCTGCCGTCGCTGGTGGGCGTGGTGCTGGTCGGCTGGCTCAGCGTGGCGCTGCTGGGCTGACCGCGGCGCGGCCGGCCGTCGTCGCCACCACGAACAGGCCGCCATCCCGCGCCTCGCAGGCCAGCAGGCCGCGATCCGTCGCATCCTCCCACACCGGCACGCGGGGGCAGGAGGTGCGCCAGCCTCCCATCACCTCGGCATAGGGGCGTGGTGCTGCGGCGATCCAACCCACGAGGTCGAGGATCAGCTTTTCCTTGGGGTCCATGGCAGGTCCTCCGCCCTGGCCGCGCTGGCAGCCAGGCGCATGGTGGAAGCTGGCGCGACCACGGGCGCGCTTCAAGCTGGCCGTCCATCGGCCGGCCGCGCAACGGACCGGGTTGAAGCGCAACCCCTGAGTCTCCTATACGACTTCTCTTAACGGGCGCCGCGAATGGCCGCCCGGATTGGGGAGACGCCTTTCACATGACCTTGTCCCGCCGCCTGGCCCTGGCTTCCGCACTGCTCGCCCCGATGCTCGCCCCATTGGCCCTGACCATCGGTGCCGCCCCGGCCGCGGCGCAGACGCAGTTCACCGTGCAGCACGCCCTGCCGCTGGACAGCCACACCGGCGCCGGCGCCGCCGCCTTCAAGGAGGCCTTCGAGCGCCTGACCAACGGCCGCTTCCGCGTGGTGCCGCAGCGCAACGACAACGAGCGCGAGATGATCGAGAGTGCCCAGATCGGCACCATCGAATGCCTGTTCACCTCCACCGGCCCGGTCGGCAACTTCGTGCCGGAAGTCCGCATCTTCGACGTGCCCTTCCTGTTCCGCGACACCGCCCATGCCCGCGGCGTGCTGGACAGCGAGATCGGCCAGGCGGTGCTGGCGCGCTTCCCCGCGCGCGGCCTGATGGGCGTGATCTGGACCGAGAACGGCTTCCGCCACCTCACCAACTCCAGGCGCGAGGTGAACGCCCCGGCCGACCTGCGCGGGCTGAAGGTCCGCACCATGGAAAACCAGGTGCACATGCGCGCCTTCACCACGCTCGGCGCGCTGCCGACGCCGATGGCGTTCTCCGAACTGGTGCCGGCGCTGCAGCAGGGCACGGTCGACGGGCAGGAGAACCCGATCTCGGTGATCGTGGCGAACAACCTGAACCAGGTGCAGCGCTACATGACGCTGACCAACCACGTCTATTCGCCCTCCGTCATGATCTGCAACCCGGATGCAGTGAACCGCCTGAATGCCGCCGACCGCGCGCATTTCAACGAGGCCGCCCGTGCCGCGCAGAAGGCGAACCGGGACCGCGTGACGGCCGATGAGCAGTCCGGCGTGGCCACGCTGCGGAGCCGCGGCATGACGGTGGTGACGCAGGTGGATACCGCCGCCTTCCAGACCGCCCTTGCGCCGGCCTTCGCCGAGTGGGAGCGGACGATGGACGCCGCCACGCTGCGCCGCATCCGCGACTGGCGCGCCAACTGAACCACGCCTGACCGAGCCGCCTTGAAAGGGGCGCGGGCCTGTCCCGCGCCCTTCTTCGTGTCCGAGGGGACGTTCCGATGAATGCGATGAACCTGCTGCCCTTGCAGGTCACGGCCGCGGCGACGCTGCTGACGGTGGTGCTGGCGCTGTGGGCCGGAAGTGGCGACGGCGGTCCGCGCGCGGCGCTGCGCAACGGCGTCCTGCTGGTCGACCGCTATGTCACGGGCCTCGCCACGCTGGTCGCGGCCGGCGCGCTGGTGGTCGCCTTCGGCGCGGGGCTGTGGCAGGTGGTGGCGCGCTTCGCGACCGAAACACCCTCCATCTGGTCGGAGGCGCTGGTCCGCACCGCGCTGATCTGGATGGCCTTCGTCGGCCTGGCGGTGGCGCTGCGCGCCGGCGCGGTGGTGTCCATCGACATGGCGCACCGCCTGACCCGCGGCGGCATGCGGCGCGCGATCGAGGCGGCGTCGCTGGCCGGCACCCTGTCCCTGCTCGGCGTGATGTTCTGGTTCGGCTGGCTGATGGCCGGGCGGGTGAAGTTCCAGGAGATGGCGGGGCTCGAGGTCTCGATGTCCTGGGGCTATGCCGCGATCCCGGTGGGCGCGGTCTTCGCCATGGTGGGCGCGGTGGCGCATTTCCTTGACCGGCGCGACAGCGAACTGGAGTCCGCCGTATGAGCCTCACCATGCTCACCGTCATGCTGGTGCTGTTCGCGCTCAGCGTGCCGGTCGCCATCGCCATCGGCGTCGCCGCCATCGTCGGCATCCAGGGCTTCACCTCCTTCCCGCTGATCGTGGCGGCGCAGCAGCTGTTCGTCTCGCTCGACAAGTTCCCGCTCGCCGCCATCCCGTTCTTCATCCTGGCGGGCAACCTGATGGAGGTCGGCGGCATCTCCCGCCGCTTGGTTGAATTTGCCCGGTCGATCGTCGGTGGCATCCAGGGCGGGCTGCCGGCGACCTGCGTCGTGACCTGCATGATCTTCGCCGCGGTCAGCGGCAGTTCCGTCGCCACCACCTTCGCGGTCGGCGCCATCATGATCCCGGCCCTGGTCCGCGCCGGCTACCCGGTGCCCTTCGCCGCCGCCTTGCAGGCGACCTCGGCGGAACTCGGCGTGGTCATCCCGCCCTCGATCCCGATGATCCTGTATGGCGTGACGACGCAGACCAGCATCCCGGAGCTGTTCATCGCCGGCCTTGGCCCGGGCATCCTGATTGCCGGCGCGCTGGTGGTGACGGTGCTGGTGTGGTGCCGGATCAAGGGCTGGGGCAAGCAGGATGGCGTCGGCCGCCTGTCCTTCCTGGTGGCGGCGAAGCAGGCCGGCTTCGCGCTGCTGATGCCGGTGGTGGTGCTGGGTGGCATCTATGGCGGCATCACCACGCCGACCGAGGCCAGCGTCGTCGCCGTGGCCTACGCCATCATCGTCGGCATGTTCCTGCATCGCGAGATCAAGCCGCGCGACCTGGTGCCGATCTTCCGCAAGTCGGTGATCAGCAGCAGCGTCATCCTGTTCATCATCGCCTGCGCCGCCGTGTTCTCCTGGCTGCTGAACCGCCAGGGCGTGCCGGATGCCGCGGCGGCCTGGCTGGTCGCGACCTTCGACAGCTCCGCCATGTACCTGTTCGCGGTGAACATGTTCCTGTTCTTCATCGGCATGTTCGTCGAGACCGGCGCCTCCATCATCGTGCTGGCACCGCTGCTGCAGGAAGCCGCGACGCGCTTCGGCGTGGATGGCGTGCATTTCGGCACCATCATGGTGGTGAATTTGGCGATGGGCATGATCACGCCGCCCTTCGGCGTGAACCTGTTCGCCGCCGCCCAGGTCGCCGGCACCAGCGTCGACAAGATGATGCGCTACCTGCCGGTGTTCATCGGCGTGATCTTCACCTGCCTGATGATCATCACCTACGTGCCATGGATCGCCATGGCGCTGCCGAACCTGGTCTTCCGCTGATGGCTGGCGCCTTCGCTCCGCCGGTCGCGCTGCGCCATCTGCGGCGCGACCCGGTGCTGAAGGCCGTGATCCGCAAGGTCGGCCCCTGCACGCTGGAGGCCGCGGTGCGGGAGCCCTACGAGGCGTTGGTCCGCGCCATTACGCACCAGCAGGTGCACGGGAAGGCGGCGGAGGCGATTCTCGGGCGCTTCATCGCGCTGTATCCGGGGCACGACTTCCCGCCGCCCGCGCAGGTGCTGCTGACGCCGGTGGAGGCGATGCGGGGCTGCGGGCTGTCCGGCAACAAGGTCGCCGCCATCCGCGACATCGCGGAAAAGGCGGTGGGCGGGCTGGTGCCGACCAGCGAGGTCGCGGCGCGACTGTCGGATGAGGCGCTGATCGAACGCCTGGTCGCCATCCGCGGCGTCGGCCGCTGGACGGTGGAGATGTTCCTGATCTTCACGCTCGGCCGTCCGGATGTCCTGCCGGTCGATGATTTCGGGGTGCGGGAGGGCTGGCGGGTTTCCGCCAGGCTGGAGACGCAGCCGAAGCCGAAGGACCTCGCCGCGATCGGGGAGGCCTGGGCGCCCTGGCGCTCCGTCGCCGCCTGGTATCTGTGGCGCGCGGCGGATGCGGCGAAGCTCAAGCCGAAGGTCGTCCCGAAAGGGACGTCGAAGAAAGCTCCAAAGGGGTCGAAGGCTGCATCGCCGCGATCAGCCCGGAAATCCGCTCCCGGAACTTGAAGAAGCCCTGCGTCGCCAGCGGCCAGCAGCGCTGGTCCCAGTCGCGGCGGATGATGTGCAGCGGCAGGCCGAGGCCGGCCAGCGCATCCGCCGTCCAGCCGACCGGCGCCTGCGGCACCACCACCGGCAGGCCGTGTCCGGCGGCCCATCCGGCAATGCCCTCCGGCGCCAAGTCTTCGCCCGGCATGCCGAACTGCCGGCCGGCGCGGCCGAGGCCATCGGCCAGCGCCTGGCGGACATGGCGGGCGACCAACGGGGCGCAGCCACGCGGCGAGCGTGCCTCCGGCACCGCGATGCCGGCAAGGGCCGCGACGCGCAGGCCGAGTGGCAGCAGGCTTTCCGGGTGCAGGTCGTCCTCATGCAGCAGCAGCGCGACCGGGCCTGCCGGCATCGCGGAAGCTGGTGGCAGGGGCCGGATCGGCGGCAGCGGCGGCGCTTCCAGCGGCAGCGGGGTCTCGTCGAGCTGCCCCGCCGGGTTGAAGCGGCCGCCGGTGAAGCGGGCGATGTTCTCGGCTCGGGCGACATAATGCTTGCCCTGGGTCTGGATGCCCGCGACCCAGCGCCAGGACAGCGTGTTGGACGCCGCATCGCCATCCAGCAGATGGCGCAGGAAGTGATCGGCGCCGAGCGTCCAGGGCAGCCCGAGCGTGAAGATCCAGATGCTGGCGAACCACATGCGGGCATGGTTGTGCAGCCAGCCCAACTCCCGCAGCTCCGCCACCCAGGCATCGAAGCCGTCGATCCCGGTGGTGCCCGCGACCGCCGCCTCGTAGCGCCCGCGCAGGGCCGCATCGGCGTCCAGCCGGGCAAGATCGGCGTGCAGCGCCGTGCGGTAGTCCCGCCACAGGCCGGGCCGCAGCTCGAGAAAACCCTTCCAGTAGCTGCGCCAGAACACCTCCTGGATGAACTTCTCCGCCCGCTCCGGCCCATGCACCGCCAGCGCCGTGCCCACCACCTCGGCCTCCGTCACCAGCCGATGGCGCAGCGCGGGCGAGAGGCGGGAGACGTCGCGGCGCCGGCCCGGGCCCGGGTCACTGTTGCGCCCCCGGGCGTAATCCGCTCCCATGCGTGGGGCGAATTCGGCCAGCAGCCGCTGCGCGGCGGCCCGGTCGGCCGGAAATTCCTCGTTCATCATGCCCGGGCAGATTGGCCGCCCGCGCCAGCCTGCAACCGGACCCGCCGATGATGACCACCCGTCGCGCCCTGCTGACCACCCTCGGCGGGCTGACCGTGCTGGGTGGCGCCGCCGGGATGTACGGCTTCTGGATCGAACCCGCCTACCGGCTGGCGATTGCCGAGTACCGCCTGGACCCGCCGAACTGGCCGGCCGGGCGGCCCATCACCCTCGCAGCACTCGCGGACCTGCACGCGAGCGAACCGCAGATGCCGCTGGAGCGGGTGGCGGAGATCGTCGCCGCCACCAATGCGCTGAACCCGGACCTGGTGGTATTGCTCGGCGACTACCGCGGCGCCGGCGGCTTCGGCACCCGCGGAATCCCGGTGGAGGAGACCGCCGCCGTGCTGCGCGGCCTGCGCGCGCCACATGGCGTGCACGCGATCCTCGGCAACCATGACTGGTGGGACGACCCGCAGGTGCAGCGCCTGCGCCGCGGCGTGCCGCGCACCGCGCGGGTGCTGGCGGATGCCGGGATCTCCGTGCTGCACAATGCCGCGGTGAAGACCGGCTTCGGCGGCCGCGGCTTCTGGGTCGCCGGCAGCGGCAGCCTCTGGGCGTTCCGGGAGACGGATGACGGCCGCTTCCTCGGCGCCAACGACCTGGCGCGGACGCTGGGCGCGGTGCAGGACCAGGACCCGGTGATCCTGCTGTGCCACGAGCCGGACATTTTTCCGACTGTCCCGGCGAACCGGGTGGCGCTGACGCTGTGCGGGCACACCCATGGCGGGCAGGTGCGGCTGGCCGGCTTCTCGCCCTACGTGCCCTCCCGCTACGGCAACCGCTACGCCTACGGGCATGTGGTGGAGGAGGCGAAGCACCTGGTGGTGTCCGGCGGGCTCGGCACCTCGATCCTGCCGGTGCGGGTCGGGGTGCCGCCGGAAATCACCCTGGTCCGGCTGGGCTATGGCTGAAGGAAGCGGCGCACCGAGGCGAGGAAGGCCTGCGGATTCTCCGCATGCAGCCAGTGGCCGGCCTTGATGGATGAGAGGCGCGCCGCGGGGAACAGGCGCTGGAAGACGGGCCAATGCTCGGGCTGGATGTAGTCCGAGGCCTCGCCGGCCAGCACCAGCGTCGGTCCCTCGTACCGGCCGGGCAGGTCCGGCCAGCCGCCGATGTCGCCCAGGCCGCCCGCGATATTCTCCAGCCCGATGCGCCAGCGTGGCGGGTCCTGATCGAAGGACAGGTTCTGCAGCAGGAAGGCGCGCAGCGGCGCGGATGGCACGGCAGGCGCCAGCGCCGCATCGGCCTGCCGGCGGGTCAGGCCGGGCGGCAGGTCCAGGGCGCGCATGGCGTGGAGATAGGCGGTGAACTGCGGCGCCGGATAGGCGACCGGGGCGATGTCGGCGACCAGCAGGCGGGAGACACCCTCGGGCTCGGCCAGCGCCAGCGCCATCGCGACCTTGCCGCCCATGGAGTGGCCGATGATGGCGGCGGGCCAGGCACCCTCCGCCCGCAGCGTCTCCGCCACATCCCCGGCCATGGCGGCATAGCCCATCTCCGCCCCATGCGGGCTGTCGCCGTGGTTGCGCAGGTCCAGCGCCAGCACCCGAAAGCCCTCCGCCGCCAGGGCCTTCTGCACCGTGCCGAAATTCTGCCCGGCGCCGAACAGCCCGTGCAGCAGCACAACCGGCGGGCCTTCGCCCTGTTCGGTGACGACGAGCCTCATCCGCGCGCCGCCAGGATGACGGAGGCGAAGATCAGCCCGCCGCCCACCAGCACATCCCAGCCCAGCGGCTCGCCGAGCCACAGCGTGGAGACCAGCACGCCGAAGGCCGGCACCATCAGGAAGCCGACGGATGCGACCGCACCCGGCAGCTTGCGGCCGGCCTCGATCACGCACCAGGTGCCGATCGGGGCGGCGAACAGCCCGATATAGAGAAGGTGCGGCCAGGAACTCAGCCCGACGCCGCCCTCCGGTTCCACGATCAGGGCCATGGGCGCCAGCATCAGCGCGCCGATGCCGAAGCACCAGGGCAGCAGGTCGAACATTGGCGTGCGCGGCGGCCATTTGCGGGAGGCGATGATGGCGATGGTCCAGAGCAGCCCGGCCAGCACCAGCATGAAATGGCCGAGCAGCACGCTGCGGTCGGACCAATCCACCGACCAGGGCCCGATCAGCACCCCCGCCCCGGCCAGCCCGAGCCCGGCGGCGACCCAGCGCATGGTGGAGACCTTCTCCCCCAGCACCAGCACCGAAAGCGGGATCAGCCAGTAGGTCACGACGTTGGACAGCACCGCCGTGCGCCCGGCCGGCACCAGCGCCACCGCCAGGTGGGTCAGCGCGAAGAAGCCCCCCAGCTGGAACAGGCCGAGGAACAGCACCGCCGTGCGATCCTCGGCCGCCGGCAGCCGCAGCCGGCCGAGCGCCGCCAGCAGGATCGCGGCGCCGAGGGCCGCCAGGGCGGATCGTCCGGTGCCGAACCACAGCGGCGACGCATCCGCGAGCGCAGCCTTGGTGATGGGCCAGGCACCGCCGAACAGGATGACGGCTGCGAAAAGCAGCCGGAAGGCGGACGCCATGGGCATTGCGCTTAACCTAAACGTCCGGGCCGCGCCGGGACTAGTCCGCCGGAGCCACAGGACGCTGACATTTCACACAGCGTCAATCTTTGGACGCGGTCTGCAAGGCGGCGCGCATCTCCAGCGCCTGTTCCGCCCCCGCCGGCCGCGGCCGCAGGTCGGCCTCGGTCACCAGCGCGCCTTGCGGCACCGCGCGCGCCAGCGTCACGCCATGCGCCAGGCCGATCGGCACGGCGCCGAGGGCGCGGGACCGTGCCGCGGGGATGCATCTGCCCCAGACGGTGGCGCCACCCTCCCCGTCCAGAACCTCGCCAACCCGCAAATCCCGCTTGGCGATGGCGACGCAATCGGCGGCCCAGCGCTCCGAACAGCCGGTCGGCTCCCCGCGCAGGGCCGCGGAGGCGACGGAGACGCCGAGTTCGAGCCCGATGAAATGGTAGGGCCGCCACAGCGCGGCGTAGCGTCCGGTGGAATCGGTGGCGACGCCGTATTCGGCGAAGCAGCGGCGCGCGTAGTCGGTGTCGCCCTCGAACACCACATAGACACCCCAGCGGAGGTTGTCCGGGATCTCGGTGCCCTCCCGGGTCAGGGAGGACACCACCTCCACCACACCCTTGCGCGCCAGGATGCCGCCCTCGTCGTGCGGGCGCAGCAGGTCCGGCAACTGGCTGGTGCCGGCGGGCGGGAAGGCGAGCCCATCCTCTGGCGGGGCGAGGCCGGTGGCATTGGCGATGGCCGCGGCCTCGATGCCGGACTTCGTGCCATCGAGGAAGGAGTTGAACATGCGCGGGTTCATCCCGCCCTCCCGCGCCTGGTCCGCCGTCAGGCCGTAGAAGTCCCACACCGTCCCGGGCGTGCTGGCGTGGTAGGCGGGCAGGTACTTGGTGCCCTTGCCGGCGGCAACCACCTGGAAGCCGCCGGTGCGGATGGTGTCCACCAGCTCCGCCACCAGGGCCGGCTGGTCGCCATAGGCCATGGAATACACCACCCCGGCCGCCGCGGCCTCCCGCGCCAGGACCGGGCCGGCCAGCACGTCCGCCTCGACGTTGACCATCACCACATGCTTGCCGTTGCGGATGGCATGGCGGGCATGGCGCAGGCCGGCGGCCGGGTCGCCGGTGGCCTCCACCACCACCTCGACATGCGGGTCGCCGATCAGCGCCAGGCTGTCCTCGGTCAGCCAGGTGGCAGCGGTGCGGGCGGCGGTCGCGGCATCGGGCGCGGCACCGGCTTCCTCGGACCAGTGGATGCGGGCGAGGTTGGCGCGTGTGCGCGGGATGGACAGGTCCGCGATGCCGAGCACGTGCAACCCCGGCGTGCGCGGCGCCTGGTGCAGGAACATCGAGCCGAACTTGCCGGCGCCGATCACGGCGACCCGCACCGGGCGGCCCTGGGCGTGGCGTTGCAGCAGCAGGCGATGGAGGTTCATGAAAAGTGCAGGTTCATGGACGGGGCCTCAGGGTTGGTACCAGGGGCGAGGACGGGAGCCCGGCAGCGGGAAGGCGGTGCCGGGGCGGCGGGTCAGCAGCAGCGTGCCGGCCAGCGCCAGCAGCACCGCCGCCCCCTGCCCCGCCCGGCGCCAGCCGCGGTCCCGCAGCCGGGTGGACAGCGCCAGCAGGACCAGCGCCGCGGCGAAGAAGAACCAGAGGTTCAACCGACCGTCAGCATGATCTTGCCGATATGCGCGCTGCTTTCCATCAGGCGATGCGCCTCCGCCGCCTGGGCCAGGGGGAAGGTGCGGAAGATGCGCGGCTGCGCCTGGCCGGCTTCCAGCATCGGCCACACCTTGGCCTCCAGCGCCTGCGCGATCTCGCCCTTCTGCGCCGTGGTGCGCGGGCGCATGGTGCTGCCGGTGACGGTCAGGCGCTTCACCATGATCGGGCGCAGGTCGACCTTCTCCGCCTCGTGGCCGTTCAGGAAGGCGATCAGCACCAGCCTTCCATCCAGCTTCAGGCTGCGGATGTTCTTCGCGAAATACGGCGCGCCGACCATGTCGAGCACCACGTCGACCCCCTTGCCGCCGGTCAGTTCCTTGATTCGGGCGGCGAAATCCTCGGCGCGGTAGTCGATGGCGGCGTCGGCGCCCAATTCCAGGCAGGCCGCCACCTTCTCCGGGCTGCCGGCGGTGGCATAGACCGTCGCGCCAAAGGCCTTGGCGAGTTGGATGGCGGTGACGCCGATGCCGGAGGTGCCGCCATGCACCAGCACGGATTCACCCGCGGCCAGCCTTCCATGGCCGAACAGGTTGGCCCAGACGGTGAAGTAGGTCTCCGGCAGCGCCGCGGCGCGCAGCGCATCGAAGCCGCGGGGCCAGGGCAGCGCCTGGGCCTCCGGGGCCGCGCAGTATTCGGCATAGGCGCCGCCATTGGTCAGGGCGCAGACCTTGTCGCCCGGCTTGAAGCGGCGCACGGCATCGCCCACCGCAACCACCTCCCCGGCGCATTCCAGGCCGATCAGCGGGCTGGCACCGGGCGGCGGCGGATAGCTGCCGGAGCGCTGCGCCACGTCGGGGCGGTTGACGCCGATGGCCTCCGTGCGGATCAGCACCTCGTCCGGCTTCGGCGCCGGCACCGGGCCGCGTCCCACCACCAGAACCTCCGGCCCGCCACCCTGGCCATGGTCGATCTGGGTCATCTCGGCGGGCAGGCTGGACATGGCAGGCTCCTTGCACTCGGCGCCCGAGGGACCACGCGGCGGCGGCGCGCGTCAAGGCCGGCCGCCACCGCCGAACGGGGTTGTGCGCGCGGCCTGCCACGTGGGAAACTTGGCACGGCAGCCCGAAGGAGGCGCGCAGGATGCAGGGATTCGGCCGCCGCGCCGGCCTAGGTGCCGTGGGCGGGCTCGCGGGTTTCGCCCTGGCCGCGCAGTTCGGCGAGGCACTGGCGCAGGCGACCCCACCGGAGGTCCGGCTCGGCGCCATCTTCCCCCTGACCGGCCCGCTCGCCCTGTTCGGCGACGAGTGCTTCCGCGGCGTCGAACTGGCGGTGGAGGAGCGCAATGCCGCCGGCGGCGTCGCTGGCCGCACGCTGCGCCTGCTGCGCGCCGATGCGCCCGATGAGGCGACCGCCACCAACGAGGCAAGGCGCCTGACGCGCGGCGAGGGCCGCGTCGCGGCGCTGCTCGGCAGCTTCGGCACCTCGATCGCCCTGCCGGCCTCCCAGGTCGCGGAACTGGCCGGCGTGCCGTTCATCGAACTGGCGGCGCTCGGCGATGCGGTGACGGAGCGCGGCTTCCGCTGGGTGTTCCGGATCTCCCCCAGCGCCACGGACTTCGCCGCGACGGCGGTGGCGGGCGTGGCGCTGCTGGCCCAGGCCATCGGCCGGCCGCCGGCCTCGATGCGGCTGGCGATCGCGCATGAGGATGCGCCGGCGTCGCAATCCGTGGGCGCGGCACAGCAGGGCGCCATCGCGGCGCTCGGCTTCACCCAGGTGCAGCGCGCCGCCTATGCGCCGCGGCCCACGGACCTCAACGGCCTGGTGCAGCGGCTGCGCGGGGTGGATGCGGAGGTGGTCCTGCACACCGGCGCGCCGGGCGACGAGGCGCTGCTGTTCCGCGCCCTGGCGGAGGTTGGTTGGCGACCCCGCATGGTGATCGGCACCGCCAATGGCTACGGCCTGGTCGAGACCGGCCGCAGCATCGGCGCCGGCCTGACCGGCGCGATGAGCGCCGACCTGACGCCTTCCGGCGTGAACGAGCGCATGGCCGGCGGCGCGCGCGCCTTCGCCGAGGCCTATCTGCGCCGCTACGGCGCCGAGCCCCGGTCCGGCCACGGGCTGGCCTGCTTCACCGGCACGCGGGTGGTGCTGGATGCGATGGCGCGTGCCAGCGGCACGGAGGCGGCGCGGGCCGGCGGCACGGAGGCGGCGCGTGCCGGCGGCACGGAGGCGGCGCGTGCCGGCGGCACGGAGGCAGCGCGTGCCGGCGGCACGGAGGCAGCGCGTGCCGGCGGCACGGAGGCAGCGCGTGCCGGCGGCGCGGAGGCAGAACGCATCCGCACCGCGATCCTCGCCACCGACATCGCCGAGGGTGCCACCGCCTGCGGCTGGGGCGTGCGGTTCGACGAGCGCGGCCAGAACCAGCGCGCCCGCCCCTTCCTGTGCCAGTGGCAGCCGGCGCCGCCACAGCCCGGCAACCCGGCCGGGCTGCGCCAGGTGGTGATCGCCCCGGCCGATGCGGCGATCGCGGAGGCGATCACGCGGCTCGGCGCCTGAGGTCCGGCCACACGACATCCGGCGGCGCCAGGCGCTGGCCGCGCTGCGCGCGTTCCTCGGGCGGCAGCACATCCTCGGACGGCCAGTGGCCGCTGCACAGCGCGGCGGCGTAGCCCTCCGCCAGCCCGGCCGCGCGCATCGCGGCGGCGGCGCCGGCATGGTCGTAGTCCAGCGCGTGATGCGTGATGCGAAGTCCCGCAGGCTGCGGCGTCAGCACCGAGAACCAGGCGCGCGGCGTGCCGTCATCGGCGGGCATGCCGATGGCGCCGGCATTGTGCCACAGCGCCTCGCCGACCAGGCGCGTGAAGGGCAGGCCGCAATGGCCGGCGAGCACGCCCTCCGCGCCCGTCGCGGCGATTTCCGCCGAAAGAGTCTCATCGGGTGCCGAGGCCCCAGGGGCCCATCCAGGCGCCATCGAGCTGTTCCGTCGCCAGCGCCACGGCGATGCCGGCCCAGTCGGCGGTGACGGTCAGCCGGTAGGGGCGTCCGAGGGAAGCGGCGAGGTGGACGAAGAACGGTTCGTAGGCCCGCCTTGTGTCGCCGGCCGTGGGCTGGAACGGCCCGACCGCGAAGCGCAGCGGCGCGTCCTGCGCGACAGCGGGGGCGGTGAGGCCGAGCAGCGGTGCGGCGGCGATCAGGTGGCGGCGGGACAGGGTCATGCGGGCACTCCTCCGGCCGTCACTTCGCCGGCTGGACGCCGATGGATACGGCCGGCGAAAAGAAAGCCTCGCAGGCGCGGTCTATCGGGCGATGGCGTAGGCCTGCATCAGGCGCGGCGTGGCGGCCGCCAGCACCTGCCCGTCGCGGCGCCCGGTGGCGCAGACGCGGCCGAGCGACCAGGGTCCCTCCACCTTCACCAGGTGGCCGCGGCGTTGCAGGGCGCCGATCACCTCCGGCCCGAAGCGTTCCTCCACCAGCAGGCGGCCTGGTTCCGCGATGCGCGGGTAGAAGGATTGCGGGAAGTGCCGGCTGGTGAACAGCGGCTGGTCGATGGCGGCCTGCAAATCCAGCCCATGATGCAGGTGGCGCAGCAGCACCGCCAGCGTCCACTGGTCCTGCTGGTCGCCGCCCGGCGTGCCCATGGCGAGGTAGCCCTCCCCGTCGCGGGTCACCAGGGTCGGCGTCAGCGTGGTGCGCGGGCGCATCCCTGGGCGCAGCGTGCTGGGATGCCCGGGCGCGAGCCAGCACATCTGGCCGCGCGTCGAGATCGCGAAGCCCAGCCCCGGCACGGCGGGCGAGCTTTGCAGCCAGCCGCCGGAGGGCGTGGCGGAGACCATGTTGCCCCAGCGGTCCACCACGTCGAGATGCACGGTGTCGCCCCATTCCACCGGCAGCGGCGCGAAGGTCGGCTCGCCATGGCCGAGGCCGACCGGGGTTTCCGCACCCGACATCGCCATCACCTCCGCCATCCGCGCCGCGGCACCGGGCAGGTCGCCGGGCACCAGTTCGAGGCTGGCCTGGTCCGTCACCAGGCGGCGCCGCGTCGCGGCATGGGCGTCGGACAGGAGGATATCGAGCGGCACATCCACTGCGTCCGGGTCGCCGTAGAACACCTCCCGGTCCGCATAGGCCAGCTTCATGCACTCGACGATGGTGTGCACGAAGCGCTCGCCGGCCGGGTCCATGGCGGCCAGGTCGAAGCCCTCCAGCAGCGCCAGCGCCTGCAACAGCACCGGGCCCTGCCCCCAGGGGCCGGTCTTGTGCACGGTGAGGCCGTGGTAGTCGCGGCTGGTGGTGGCCTCCGTGCGGGCGGCGTAGCGGGCCATGTCGTCGCCGGTCAGCAGCCCGCCATGGCGGCGGCCGGAGGAATCCATCAGCTCCGCCGTGCGGTAGAAGCGGTCCACCGCCTCCGCCACGAAGCCGCGGTAGAAGGCGCCGCGCGCCGCCTCGATCTGCGCCTCCCGGTCGGCGCCGGCCGCCTCGGCCTCGGCGAGGATGCGGCGGTAGGTGGCGGCGAGGCTGGGAGTGCGCAGCAGGCTGCGCGGCCGCGGCACCTCCCCACCCGGCAGCCAGATCTCGGCGGAGCTGGGCCATTCGGCGGGGAAGAAATGGCGCGCCGGCAGGATGCTGGCGGCGACGCGGGGCAGCACGGGGTATCCATCCTCGGCGTAGCCGATGGCGGCTTCCAGCACGGCGCGCGGGGTCCAGGTGCCGTGGTCGCGCAGCAGCAGCATCCAGGCGTCGAAGGCGCCCGGCACGACGGAGGGCAGCAGCCCGGTGCCGGGCACCTGCGCCAGGCCCAGTTCGGCAAAGCGTTCCGGCGTCGCCGCCATGGGCATCGGGCCCTGGCCGCAGATCACCAGCGGCAGGTCCTGGTCCGGGCGCTTGAGGATGATGGGCACCTCGCCGCCCGGCCCGTTCAGATGCGGCTCCACCACCTGCAGCACGAAGCCTGCGGCGGCGGCGGCATCGAAGGCGTTGCCGCCACGCTCCAGCACGGACATGCCGACGGCGCTGGCGATCCAGTGGGTGGTGGCGATGGCACCGAAGGTGCCGCGCAGTTCCGGGCGGGTGGTGAACATGGCGCTCCCTACCGAACCAATCTTACATTGGTTCCACACATTGCGCACCACGGGCGTTACGTACTTCACAGCGGCGCGTACCAATACTACTCTGGTCCCATGCAGACGGATAGCGCAGCGCGCGCCAGGCTGGAGGACTACCTGCGGGCGGAGGGCCTGCGGGACGGCGACCGGGTGCCGCCGGAGCGCGACCTTGCCCCCAGGCTCGGCCTCAGCCGCCGCGCGCTGCGCAATGCGCTCCAGGCGCTGGAGCTCGAAGGCCGGCTGTGGCGCGGCGTCGGCCAGGGCACCTGGCTCGGCGAGGCGCCCGCCGCCAGTCTCCGCACCGTCGGCGGCGATCCGCAGGCGGTGATGGAGGCGCGGCGCACGCTGGAGCCGGCGCTGGCCGGGCTCGCCGCCATCAAGGCGGCGCCGACCGACATCGAGGCGATCCGCCGCTGCGCGCGGCGCGGTGCCGAAACGCAGGACCAGGAAAGCTGGGGCCGCTGGGACGCCGCCTTCCATCGGGCGGTCGCGTTCGCCTGCCACAACCCGCTGCTGCGCCAGGCCTTCGAGCAGTTGGAGGCCTGCCGCGCCGGCACCGAGTGGGGCCGGCTGCGGGGGCTGATCGCCAATGCCGCGCTGCGCCAGCACTCCGCCGCCCAGCACCTGGCCATCGCGGCGGCCATTGCCGACCGCGACGCCGCCGCCGCCCACCGGGCGATGTGGGACCATCTGCAGACCGTCCACCAGGCCATCCAGGCCACCAGCGCCGATGCCGGCGGCCGCACCGCCTCCTCGCGCCGCGCCGCCTGATTTCCGTACAAAGGATCCGCCCCATGACCGAGCGCTTCGCCACCACCCGTCGCACCGCCCTGACCGCCGCCATGGCCGCCTCCCTCGGCATCCCGGCCGCGCGGGCGCAGGACCGCTACCCGAGCCGGCCGGTGACCATCACCGTGCCCTGGGCCGCCGGCGGCACCACGGACATCCTGGCCCGCGTGGTCGCGGAGCCGCTGCGCCGCGCCACCGGCCAGCCCTTCGTGGTCGAGAACCGCTCCGGCGCCTCCGGCAACATCGGCTCGAACGCCGTGGCGCGGGCGCGGCCGGATGGCTACACGCTGCTGTTCGGCTCGATGAGCACGCATGCGATGAACGACGCGCTGTTCAACAACATGCCGTTCCATGGCGTGGATGACTTCACGCCCATCGCGCTGCTCGCCTTCGTGCTGAACACCATGGTGATCCACCCCGGCGTGCCGGCGAACACGGTCCCGGAGTTCATCGCCTACGCCAAGGCCAATCCGGGCAAGATCGCCTATGCCTCGGCCGGTCCCGGCTCCACCAACCACCTGTGCGCGGAGATGTTCGCGCGCATGGCGGGGATCGAGATGGTGCACGTGCCCTATCGCGGCGGCGCGCCGGCGGTGCAGGACACGGTGGGCGGGCAGACGCAGTTGTTCTTCAGCGCCGGCACCCAGACCCTGCCGCATGTCCGCGACGGCCGCCTGAAGCTGCTGGCGGTGACCGAGGGCCGGCGCTCGACCCTGCTGCCGGAGGTGCCGACGGTGGCGGAGACGCTGCCGGGCTACGAGATGGCGGTGTGGTACGGCGCGCTCGGCCCGAAGGGCATGCCGGCCGATCTGGTCGCGCAGATCAACGGCGAGATCAACAAGGCGCTGATGCAGCCGGAGGTGCGCGACCGCATGGCGGCGATCGGCGTCGAGGTGGTGAACCAGTCGCCGGCGCAGTTCGGCAGCGTGCTGGCCGCGGACGCCGCGAAGTGGAGCCGGGTGATCCGCGAGCTGAACATCGGCATGACCAGTGCCTGAGCTGGTCGCTGTGCTGGCCGCCCGTTTCGCGGCGGCGGCGCGGGAGGATGGGAAGCTGCCGCTTCTCCATGCGGCGGCAGAGGTGGCGCGGCAGGCGACCGGGCCGGGCCTGGTTACCGCGATGCGCTTCGACGCGGCGGCGATGACGGTGCGGCGGCTGTTCAGTTCGGACCCTGGCGCCTATCCCGTCGGCGGCGCCAAGCCGAAGCGGGACACGCCTTGGGGCCGGATCGTGCTGCTGGAGCGCGCAGTCTTCGTGGGCGAGGGCGAGGCGGCCATCCGGCACCATTTCGACGACCACGCGCTGATCCTGGGCCTCGGCCTGCGCAGCGTCGTCAACGTGCCGGTGCTGCTGCGCGGCGCCTGCGTCGGCACGCTGAACCTGCTGTGGCCAGAGCCCAAGGTCGCTCCGGAGCGGCGCGCCCTGGTGGAACTGCTCGGATTGCTGGTGGCGCCGGACTGGGTCGAATGACCCGGCCCGGCAGCCCGATCAGCCGCTGGTGATGCCGGCCGCGCGCACCAGCGGCTCCCACACCGCGATCTCGCTGCGCAGGTAGGCGGCGGCGGAGTCCGGCGTGCTGTCGGTGACCACCTGCATGGCGAAGCCGGTCAGGCGTTCCTTCACATGCGGCAGGTTCACCGCCGCGTTCACCGCGCGGTTCACCGCCTGGATCACCGGCGCCGGCGTGCCGCTGCGCGCCATCACCATGTGCCAGGTATAGGCCTCGTAGCCCGCGACGCCCTGCTCGATCATGGTCGGGATCTGCGGCGCCAGGCTGGAGCGCGCCTTGGTGCTGATGCCGAGCGCCCGCAACTGGCCGGACCGCACATAGGGCAGCGCCGAGGCGGCGATGTCGAAGATCATCGGCACCCGGCCCGACAGCACGTCCGGCAGCGCGGCGGAGGAGCCGCGATAGGGAACGTGGTTCGCCTTCAGCCCGCCGGCGGCGTGCATGAAAAGCTCCGTCGCCAGGTGCACCGCGCCGCCCTGGCCGGAGGAGGCGTAGTCGTACTTGCCGGGGTTGGCGCGCAGCTCCGCGATGAACTGCTGCAGGTTCTGCGCCGGGAAGCTCGGGTTCACCAGCAGGATCACCGGCACCTGGCCGACCAGCGCGATCGGCGTGAAATCCGCGATCGGGTCGAAGGGCAGGCTCGGGAACATCGCCCGCGTCACCGAATGGGCGACGGTGGTGTAGAGCAGCATGGAGCCGTCCTGCGGCCCCTTCGCCACGGTGTCCGTGCCGATGACGACGCCCGAGCCGGTGCGGTTTTCCACCACCACGCGGTTCGGCAGCGCCTTCGACATCTCCTCCGCCACCAGGCGGGCCGGCACGTCCGTGGGGCCGCCGGCGGCGAAGGGCACCACCATGCGCACCGGCTGCGTCGGCCAGGCCGCCTGCGCCGCGGCGGGGCGCAGCATCAGGCCGGGTGCCGCGAGCAGGCCGGTGCCGGCGGCGAGAAGGGTGCGGCGGCTGAAGGGCGGGTTGGTCATGGTGATGCTCTCCCCCGGGCCCTGGTGGCCCGTTACGTTCCTGGATGGGACCAGTGTTGGGAGAGCGAGGGCCGGCGTCAACCTTGGAGGCGGACGCCGGCCCTTCGGCTCAGTTGATCCGGATGTTGGCTTCCTGGATCAGGCCGGTCCACTTCGCCGTTTCCTCCCGCAGCCAGGCGGCGGCGGAGTCCGGCGTGCTGTCGGTGACCAGCCGCATGGCGAGGTCGGACAGGCGCTGCTGCACGGAAGCCTGGGCGGCCACCTGCATGAAGGCGCGGTTCACCGTCTGCACCACCTGCGCCGGCGTGTTCCGCGGCGCCATCACCATGTGCCAGGTGAAGGCCTCGAGGCCCGGGAAGCCGGCCTCTGCGGTCGTCGGCACATTCGGCAACTGCGGCAGGCGCGTGCTGTCCATCACCGCAAGCGCCTTGGTCTCGCCGCGCTGGGCATAGGGCAGCGCGCTGGTCGAGACATCGACGATGATCGGGATGGTGCCGTTCAGCACGTCCGGCATCGCGGCCGCGGTGCCGCGATAGGGCACGTGCAGGGCGCGGGCCTCCATGCTGCGCAGCATCAGTTCCGTCGCCAGGTGCAGCGCACCGCCATTGCCGGAGGAGGCATAGGTCATGCCGCCCGGATCTGCCTTCAGCGCCGCCTGGAGTTCCCGCAGGTTGGTCGCGCGCACATCCTTGCCGACGGTGATCAGCATCGGGATGACGCCGACCAGCGCCACCGGCACGAAATCCGCCACCGGGTCGAAGGGCAGGCGCGGGAACAGCGCGCGCAGCGAGGCATGCGCCACGGTGGTGTAGAGGAAGGTGTGGTTGTCATTCGCCTTGGCGACGACATCGGTGCCGACCACCACGCCGGCGCCGGTGCGGTTTTCCACGATGATGCGCTGCGGCAGGACCCGGCCCAGTTCCTCGGCGAACAGGCGGGCGGGAATGTCGGTCGGGCCGCCGGCGGCGAAGGGGACCACGAGTCGGATCGGCTGCGACGGCCAGTTGGCCTGGGCCAAGGCGGGCCGTGCGAGGGGGGCGGCAAGGGCGGCAGCCGTTGCGCCGAGAAGCTGGCGGCGGTTCATGCGGGAAGCTCCGTTGTCGTCAGGAACAGGGCCAGCGCGGGGGCGTGGCCGAGGTTCCCGCTTCGCAACGCAACAATGCGACGTCAATCCGGTTTGTCTACCAACTTCGCGTAGAGGTCCGGATCCGTCGCCCCCTCCGTGCCGAACAGCAGCACCCGGCTTTGCGCGTCCAGCCCCAGCATGGCGCGCGACATCGGCTCGGCCGCCACCAGCAGCAGCGCGGCAAGGCCGGCAGTGGCGCTTTCGCCGGCCACCAGCTTCGGCGTGCGGCGGGCAAGCAGGCGCATCACGTCCACCGCGCTTTCATCCGGCACCGAGATGAAGGCGTAGGCGCTGCGCTCCAGCTCCTGCCAGGCCAGCAGGCTCGGCTCGCCACAGGCCAGGCCGGCCATCAGCGTGTCCAGGTCACCGGGCACGGAGACCGCCTCCCCGGCCTCGGCGCTGGCCAGCAGGCAGGCGGCCTTCTCGGGCTCCACCACCACCACCTTCACATCCGGACCGAAGCTGGCGCGAAGCTGGATGGCCACCGCAGCGGCGACGCCGCCGACTCCGGCCTGGATGAAGGCGTGGGTGGGCGCGCTGCCTTGCATCTGTTCCGCCGCCTCCTCCGCCATCAGGCGGTAGCCCTGCATCACGTCGCGCGGGATTTCGGTGTAGCCCTCGTAGGAGGTGTCGGAGACGACGAACCAGTTTTCCGCCTCCGCCGTGCGCGCGGCCTCCCGCACCGCATCGTCATAGGTGCCGGGGACGACGCGGATTTCCGCACCGTATTTCGCGATGGCGTCGCGGCGGCCCTGGCTGACGGTCTCATGCACGAAGATGACGCAGCGCGCCCCGAAGCGTTGCGCGCCCCAGGCGACGGAGCGGCCGTGGTTGCCATCGGTGGCACAGGTGACGGTGATGGCGCGGGCGGCGTCCCGGTGCGCGCCCTGCGCCAGTTCCTCCGTGGTGACGGCATTGGCGACGCCGCGGCGGGCGAGTTCGCCGACCAGCAGCCGCGCCACCGCATAGGCACCGCCGAGCGCCTTGAAGCTGCCGAGGCCGAATCGTTCGGCCTCGTCCTTCCATTGCACTTCGGCCACGCGGGCTGCGACGGCGACCTCCGGCAGCGGCACCAGGGGCGTCGGCACATAGCCGGGCCAGCTGGTGATCTCGGCGCGGGCGCGGCGGAAGCCGCCCTCGGGCAGCACCACCACGCCGGGGGTGCCGTGGCGGCGGTTCAGCATCATGCGGAAGGGGCGTTCGGGGATCATGCGGCGGAGATTGGCGCGGCGGCCCTCCGGCGGCAATCGGCGCGGCTTGGCGCCGCACCGCCCGGCGGGCAGATTGCCGCCGCGAAGTGGAGGAGATGGGGCATGCAGGTCACGATCCTGGGCGGCGGCGGGTTTCTCGGCCGGCGGCTGGCGGCGCGTTTCGCGGCCGATGGCGCGGTCGGCGGGCGGCCGATCTCGGCCCTGACCCTGTTCGACCTGCACCAGCCGGCGCCGCTGGAGGCGCCCTTCCCGGTGCGCTGCCTGGCCGGCGACGTGGCCGACGCGGCGACCCTGGCCGAGGCGATCCCGCCCGGCACCGGCCTGGTGGTGCACCTGGCCGCGGTGGTCAGCGCGGCGGCGGAGGCGGATTACGACCTCGGCATCCGGGTCAACATCGCGGGCACGCAGGCGGTCATCGCGGCGTGTCGCCGCCTGCCCGCACCGCCCCGCGTCGTTTTCACCTCCTCGGTCGCCTCGTTCGATGGCGGGCAGGACGCGATGGTGCCGGATGAGGGGCGGCAGATGCCGACCAACAGCTACGGCGCGCAGAAGGCGATCGGCGAGTTGCTGCTGGCGGATGCGACGCGGCGCGGCTTCCTCGATGCGGTGTCCATCCGCCTGCCGACGGTGATGGTGCGCCCCGGGCGGCCGAACCGTGCCGCCAGTTCCTTCGTCTCCGCCGTGGTGCGGGAGCCGCTGCTGGGCCTGCCGGCGCAGTATCCGGTGGCGGAGGATTTCCGCGTCTGGATCTGTTCGCCGCGCCGCGCGGTGGAATGGCTGGCGCATGCCGCGGCGCTGGACAGCGCGACGCTCGGCCGCGACCGCGGCATCAACCCACCCGGCCTGTCCGCCAGCATCGCCGACATGCTGCGGGCGCTGGAGGAGGTGGCGGGGCCGGAGGCCCGCGCACTCGCCCGCCGCGTGCCGGATGCGGAGGTCGAGGCGATCGTCGCCGGCTGGCCCGCCGCCTTCGCCGCCACCCGCGCCCCCGGCCTGGGCTTCACCCGCTCCGAGCCCCTGGTGGAGATCCTGCGCGCCTTCATCGCCGACGACCTGGAGGCGACGCGCCGGGACCGCGAGGCGGGCTAGCCCCGCAGGGCGCCGCGCCGGGGTGCCGTCGGCATCGCCACATGGCCGTGGTCCGGTGCCAGCACCTCGCAGAACGGGATGGTCATTCCGGCGCGCACCTCCTCGATCATCGGCGGGGCGCGGCGGCCGGCGGACATGTCGTGCGGGAACCAGCCGATGAGGACCGAGGCCTGCCCGCCGGGGGGCACCAGCACCGGCTCCGCCGGCGAGGAGACCAGGCCGTGAAGCGTGATGCCGGTCAGCACGGCGGCGGGATGCGGGTGCGGGTTCTGCACCAGCAGCCGGTATTCGGTGCGCCCGGCCTCCGGCCGCACCGCCATCTCGAAGCGCTCGGCGAGCAGGAAGCTGTCATCGGCCTGCGGGCCGACACGGCAGGCGAAGGGGGTGGCGGCCGCGGCGGGGCCGGCGATGGCCAGGGCCAGCAACACGAAAAGGGCGGCGGATCGGCGGGGCATCGGGGATCTCCTGCGTTGCCGCCATGATGCGGCCGACGCACGGCACCTGGCCAAGACGCCCAGTCTGTGGCGCCGATTGGTAAATCCTTCATTGACGAAACCGCGGGCTGCTCCTCGTACGTTCCGCCTGATGGAACGATTTCTGCTTCCACATCAGACACTTGCGTCGATCCGCGCCGGGCGTCATGCTGCCCGAAATCGTCCTGGGAGGGACCCGCCATGACCACCCGCCGCATCCTGCTGGGTGCCGCCGCCGCCACGCTGGCCGCCCCGCGCGTCGCCAAGGCCGCCTGGCCCGCCGACCGCGCCATCGAGGTCATCGTCCCCTTCCCGCCCGGCGGCGGCGTGGACAACATGGTGCGCCCCATCGTGCATTTCGTGACGCCGCGCCTGCGCGGCGCGCGCTTCGCCATCGTCAACCGCCCCGGCGCCGCCGGGCAGATCGGGTTCGAGGCGTTGTTCAACGCCGCGCCGGATGGCTACACGCTCGGCGCCCTGACCAACACGGCGATGCACGCGATCGCGGTGGAACGCACCCCGCGCTACAAGCCGGAGGAGTTCACCTACATCGCCAATGTGGTCGACGATCCGGGCGGCTTCTGGGTGCGCGCCGACAGCCCCTGGCGCACGCTGGACGACCTGAAGGCGGCGGCGCGGCGCGACCCGGAGGGCATCGGCGTCGGCACCGCCGGCATCGGCTCCGACGACCATCTGCTGCAACTCGGCTTCGAGGAAGCCGCCGGCGTGCGCCTGCTGCACGTGCCCTACAACGGCACGGCGCCGGTGCAGCGGGACGTGCTGGGCGGCAGCCTGCCCGTCGGCAGCTTCAACATGAGCGAGGGCGTGACGCTGCTGAAGGAAGGCCGCATCCGCTGCCTGGCGCAGGGCGGCCCGCAGCGCTGGGCCCCGACCGGCGAGGTGCCGACCTTCAAGGAACAGGGCTACGACGTGCTCGGCGGTTCCGCCCGCGGCATCGGCGCGCCACCGGGCCTGCCGGATGAGATCCGCCTGGCGCTGGAAGCCGCGTTCCGCGATGCGCTGGCCGACCCGGCCCTGCTCGCCGACGCCGAGCGCACCGGCCTGCCGCTGCGGCCGCTGGTGGGCCAGGACTACCGCGCCATGATGCGGGCGGACCACGCGACGCTGCAGGGGCTGTGGCAGCGGCGGCCCTGGCGGGGCTGAGCGCCTACTCCGCCACGGCGCCCTGCGCTTCCAGCGCGGCGCGCCATTCCGGGGTCAGCGGCACCTTCTCGCCGCTGTCCTGGCGCGTGACGACGCAGACGGCGCGCGCGGTGCAGCATTCGACGCCGTCCCGCAGCAGCGCATAGTCCTGGATGTAGGAGGTGCGGCGGAAGGAGACGGTGCGACAGGTCAGCGTGACCGCCTCGTTGAAGCCGACGCCGCGCAGGTAGCGCGCCTCGATCTGCGCCACGACCGGGCCGGGCGTGTTTGCCGCCAGCTTCGCGCCGGTCAATTCCTGCCAGTGCGCGACGCGCAGATCCTCGAACAGGGTGAGGTAGGCGGCGTGGTTGACGTGGCCGTAGGCGTCGCATTCGGACCAGCGGATGACGTGGTGCCGGATCATTGGGTCGGGACCGGGCGCGGCTTGCGGTGCTCGTCGATGGCGACGAAGGTGAAGACGCCCTCCGTCACCAGGCACATCTGTTCCTCCGACCGCTCCCGCCGCCAGGCCTCGACATCGATGCGCATGGAGGTGCGGCCGACGGAGATGACCTCGGCGAAGATGCTGACCTCGTCGCCGACCAGCACCGGCATGTGGAACTTCATGCCCTCCACCGCGATGGTCGCGACCCGGCCGCGGGCGCGGCGCCCGGCGGCGTTGCCGGCCGCCAGGTCCATCAGCCCCATCAGCCAGCCGCCGAAGATGTCGCCGGAGGGGTTGGCATCGGCCGGCATGGCGATGGTGCGCAGCTTCGGCGCATCGGCCGGGGGCATCCTGTCGGGGCTTCGCGACACGCTGTCATCCTTGTAGGAACGGTGGACCTATTTTCGCGGGCGCCATGGCGGAAGTCCACTTCATCACGCATCCGGAGGTCGCGATCGACCCCGCAGTGCCGGTGCCGGATTGGCCCCTTTCGCCGCGCGGCCTGGCGCGGACGCGGGCGATGCTGGCGCGGCCCTGGGTCGCCGGGGTCGGCGCCGTGTTCAGCAGCACGGAGCGCAAGGCGACCGACATGGCGGCGATCCTGGCCGCGCATCTCGGGCTCGGCTTTTCCCAGGCGGAGGCGCTGGGCGAGAACGATCGCAGCGCCACGGGCTACCTGGTGCGGGCCGAGTTCGAGGCGACCGCGAATGAATTCTTCGCCCGGCCGGAGCACAGCGTGCGCGGCTGGGAACGCGCGGTGGATGCGCAGGCGCGGATCGTGGCCGCCGTGGAGGCGGTGCTGGCGCAGGCGCCGCCGGGCCACGTCGCGATCGTGGCGCATGGCGGCGTCGGCGCGCTGCTGCTGTGCCACCTGAAGCGCGTGCCGATCAGCCGGGCGGAGGACCAGCCCGGCGAGGGCGGCGGCAACCTATTCACCTTCGACCGCGCCAGCCGCGCGCTGCTGCACGGCTGGCGACGGATCGAGGATTAGGCCGGGCCGAGCGCCAGGATCGCGCGTGCGACGGCCTGCGCCCGCGGCACCAGGCTGTCGATCTCCAGATACTCCTCCGGCGTGTGCGCCTTGCCGCCGACCGGACCGACGGCACACAGCGTCGGCGCGCCCATCGCCGCGGTGAAGCCGCTGTCGGCGCAGCCGCCGGAGAATTCGCCGGAGGGATCGAAGCCGGACGCCTTCGCGGCCTCCCGGTAGCTGGCGAACAGCCGGGCCGAGTCCGGGGATTGCGTCAGCGGCCGGAACTCGCCGCGGATGGCGAGCGTGCTGCGCGTGCCGGGGATGAAGGACTTCTCAATGATGGCGTGGATCTTCGCCATCACCTCCTCCCGGTCCGCCGGTTCGACATAGCGCAGGTCGATCTGGCCCTGCGCCCAGGGTGCCACGGTATTGACGCTCTGCCCGCCGGAAATCAGCCCGACATTCAGCGTGATGCCGCGCGCCAGGTCGGTCAGCGCGTGGATGGCGGTGACCTTGGCCGCGAGTTCGCCGATGGCGCTGATGCCAGCCTCGAAGTTGCCGCCGGAATGCGCCGCCTTGCCCTCCACGTCGAAGGCCATGAAGACGCCGCCCTTGCGGCCGGTGACGATGCCGCCGTTGGGACGGCCGGGTTCCGAGTTGAACACCACGCGCGCGGCCTTCGCCTCCGCCTCGATCACCGGGCGGCCCTCCGGCGAGCCGATTTCCTCGTCGCCGGTGAACAGCGCCACCAGCGGGCCGGGCGCGCCGCCGAATTTCCGGAAGGCCGCCAGGACGAACATGTTCATCACCAGCCCCGCCTTCATGTCGGCGACGCCGGGACCGTAGGCGCGCGAGCCCTCGATGGTGAAGGGCCGGCGCGTCGGCTCGCCTTTCGGGAACACCGTGTCGCGATGGCCCATCAGCAGGATGTTCTGCCGGGTGTTGCCGCCGCTGACGCCGGACCCGTCATCCAGGACAGCCCGGATGCAGTCGCCGTGCCTCTGCTGCGGCAGGGTTTCGACGGGGATGCCGTGCTGCGCCATGAAGCGCGCGACCTGGGCGCCGACCTTGTCGACGCCCGCCTTGTCGTAGCTGCCGCCGTCGGTATCCACCATCTCCCGCAGCGTCTCGAGCATGGCGCCCTGCTGCGTCGCCAGCCAGTCGATGACCTCCGACTTCATCGCTATTCGACCTTTCCGATGCGGGCGACGGCGCGCAGCAGCCGCGCGCTGTCTTCCTCGAAGAACTTCGCGAACTCCGGCGCGTCGAGATACGCCACCGGCGCGCCGGCCGCGGTGAAGGCGTTGACCAGCGCCGGGTCCCGCACCGCCTGGCGCACCGCGTCGCGCAGCTTCGTCATCACCGGCGCCGGCGTCGCGGCGGGCGCGAACAGCCCGGCCCAGATGTAGAACTCGACATCCCGGAAGCCCTTCTCCATGAAGGTCGGCACGTCCGGGAAGGCGGCCACGCGATCCTTGCCCCAGCAGCCCAGGACGCGCACGCGGCCGGACCGCACATGCTGCGTCAGCGTGCCGGGCGCGGAGGCCAGCGCCTGCACCTGGCCGCCGAGCAATGCGGTGATGGCCGGCCCGGCGCCGCTGAATGGCACATGCAGCGCGCGGAAGCCGGCGGCGGCGGAGAGCATCTCCATCGCCACATGCAGCGTGCCGTAGGTACCGGAGGAGCCGTAGGGGATGTCACCCGGGCGCGCCTTCGCCGCGGCGATGAACTCCTCCATCGTCTGCCACGGCGCGCTGGCGGGCACGGCGAGCATGGTGGGGTCCGCGTTGACCAGGGCGATGGGCGCGAACTGGTCCACCGTGTAGGGCGGCGTGCGGCCGAACAGCTTCTCGGCCTCGGGGATCACGGCCAGCGAGGACAGCGCCATCAGCAGCGTGTAGCCATCCGCCGGGCTGCGCGCGACGAAGGCGTTGCCGATGGCGCCCGCCGCACCACCGCGGTTCTGCACCACCACGGCCTGGCCGAGGATCTTCTCCATGGCCGCGGCGGTCGGCCGCGCCGCGAGGTCCGCCTGCCCGCCGGGCGGGAAGGCCACGACCATGTTCAGCGGACGCGACGGGAAATCGGCCTGCGCCAGCGCGGGCGTGGCGAAGGGCAGCGCGGCGGCGGCGCCCAGAAGCGTGCGGCGGTTCATTGATGGTTCCTCCCTTGGTTCAGATTGCGACGTGTCGAGGCGGGGCGCGGCCCCCTCACCCTGCCCTCTCCCCCCGGAGTGGGAGGAGAGGGTTCTCGGACGTCAGGCAACTGGGTTTTCCAGGACGCCGATGCCGGAGATCTCGATGCGCACCACGTCGCCGGACTTCAGGAAGACCGGCGGGTTGAAGCCGATGCCGACGCCGGCGGGCGTGCCGGTGGCGATGATGTCGCCGGGCTCCAGCGTGATGGCGGCGCTGATCGCCTCGATCAGCGTCGGGATGTCGAAGATGAGGTCGGCGACGGGCGCGTGCTGGCGCTGTTCTCCGTTCACCCAGGTGGTGACCAGCAGCTTCGTCGGGTCCGGGGCCTCGTCGGCGGTGAGGATGGCCGGGCCCATCGGGCAGAAGCTGTCGAGGCCCTTGCCCAGGATCCACTGGCTGTGGCGCTTCTGCAGGTGGCGCGCGGTGACGTCGTTGATGATGGTGTAGCCGAAGACGTGGCGCAGCGCGTCCGCCTTGGCGATGCCGCGGCCACCGGTGCCGATCACCACGCCGAGTTCGCCCTCGTAGTCCAGGCCGCCGGTCGGATCGAGATGGCCGAGGATCGGCTCGCCGTTGGCGATGATGCTGGTGTGCGGCTTGCTGAACACCACGGGAAACGGCGGCACCACGTCCTTCGCGCCGCCGTCGAAGCCGGAGCCGGCGAATTCCTTGGCGTGCTCGTGATAGTTCTTGCCGACGCAGAAGATGTTCTTCGGCGTACGCGGGATCGGCGCGCAGAGCTTGGCGTCCGGCACCACCGGGGCCTTCGCGGCGGCGGCACGCGCCTTGGCCAGCAGGGCGGGCGAGGCGCCCGCCAGGTCCAGCATGCTCTGGCCGCGCAGCAGCGGCTCCGCCGCCGCGAGGTCCAGCACCGCGCCGGCCGCATCCAGCGCGCCGACCTCCTGCTGCAATCGACCCGGGCGCGTGAAGGTCACGAGGCGCATGGTGGAACTTCCCTCAGTTGAGCTTGGCGCGCATCTGCCCGGTTTCCTCCGGGTTGGCCAGGGGCAGGCTGGCGGCGCGTTCCAGCGCGCGGGCGGCGCGGAAGGCCAGGTCGTCGCGGTACAGCGCGGCGGCCACCTGCACGCCGCGCGGCATGCCGGCCTCGTCCAGGCCGATCGGCACGGCGATGGCGGGCTGGCGGGTCAGGTTGAAGGCGAAGGTCCAGGGTGCCCAGTCGCGCCACAGCGCCTCCACCGGCTTGATCGTGGGCGCATCGGCGTCGAAGGCTGCGGTGGGCGTGGCGGCGGTCAGGATCAGGTCGTAGCGCTGGTGGAAGCGGGCCATGGCGTGGCCGCATTCCACCCGCAGCATGTCGGCGCCGAGGAAATCCGCCGCCGTCATGTCGCCCATCCGGCGCGCCACCTCGTCGATCCCGGCATCGAGCTGGGGGCGGGCGTTGTCCGAGGCGCCGTTCCAGATGCGGGCGATGGCGACGCCCCAGACGCGGGAGAAGATGGCGCGGGTGTCCGGCAGTTGCGGATCGGCTTCCTCGACGATCGCGCCCTGCTCCGCCAGCAGCTTCGCCGCGACCTGCAGCGCCGCCTCGCCTTCCTCATCCAGCGGCGGGTCGAAGCCGAGCCGGCGCACCACGGCGACGCGCAAGCCGGCGACGCCTTGGTCCATGCCGTCGCGCCAGTCGCGCGGGTCATCCGGAAGGCAGACGGGGTCCCGGGCATCGTGCCGCGCCATGGCGGAGAACATCAGGGCGGCGTCGCCGACGCTGCGCGTCATCGGCCCGGCGCAGGCGACGCCGGAAAACGCACCGTGCGGCCATTGCGGGATGCGGCCGTAGCTCGGCTTCACGCCGACCAGGCCACAATAGGCGGCGGGGATGCGGATGGAGCCTCCGGCATCGGTCCCGATATGCAGCGGCCCGAAGCAGGCCGCCCCCGCCGCGCCGGCGCCGGAGGAACTGCCGCCGGTGGTGCGCTGCGGATTCCAGGGGTTGCGCGTGACGCCGTGCAGCGGGCAGTCGCCGGGGGTCTTCCAGCCGAACTCCGTCGTGGTGGTCTTGCCGAGGATGACGGCGCCTTCCGCCTTCAGGCCCATGACGGCCGGCGCGTCTTCGGTCGCGGGTTTTGCATCCGTGGTCAAGCTTCCCCGGCGGGTCGGAAACCCGGAAATATTCAGCAGGTCCTTCACCGTGCAGGGCACGCCATCCAGCATGCCCATCGGGCGGCCCGCGGCCCACCGCGCCTCCGATTCGCCGGCCTGGCGCAGCGCATGCGGGTTCATCGCGGCGAAGGCGTTCACCCAGGGGTTGTAGCGCGCCACCCGTTCGGTCACCGCCTTCAGCGCCTCGACCGGCGACAGGGCGCGGCGGGCGTAGAGGCCGAGGAGTTGTTCGGCCGTCATCAGCGCGGGATCGGTGGTCATGCGGGGCTTCCGGAGCGGGGCATCGGGGCGCAGCATGGCGGCTCACCAGGGCCAGGGAAACCCCGCAGCATGACCAGCGCCAATCCGTGGGAATGGAGCGAGCCGGAGTGGCGCCGGATCGTCGGCCGCGCCCGGGCCGGCCGCAGCCTGCGCCCGTCCTCCTGGCCCGGCGGCGCGCGCTGCTGCGTGACGCTGAGCTTCGATGCGGACCACGAGACGATCCCGCTGCGCGATGCCGATGAAAGCCCGATGCGGATCAGCCAGGGCCAGTATGGCAGCCGCCAGGGCATCCCACGCATTCGCGCGCTGCTGGCGAAGCACGGCATCCCCGCCACCTTCTTCTACCCGGCCGTCTCCGCCCTGCTGCACCCGGAGGAGATCCGCGCGGTGGCCGGCGAGGGCCACGAGATCGGCGTGCATAGCTGGATCCACGAGGCGAACACCAAGCTGCCGCCGGGCGTCGAGCGGGAATTGACCTTGCGCGCGGCGGAGACGCTGGAGAAGACCAGCGGCCAGCGTCCGGTCGGCATCCGCACCGCATCCTGGGATTTCTCGGTCGACACGCTGTCCATCATCCGGGAGATAGGGCTGCTCTACGACAGCTCCCTGATGGCGGATGACGACGCCTACGAACTGCTCGACCAGGGCGAGCCGACCGGCATCGTGGAACTCCCGCCGGAATGGATCCGCGACGACGCGGTGTATTTCAACATGCTGCGCTTCTCCGGCCTGCGCCCCTACACGCCGCCCTCCGCGGTGGAGGAGATCTTCGCGGCGGAATTCGACGGTGCCTATGCCGAGGGCGGCATGTTCCTGCTGACCATGCACCCGCATGTCATCGGCCATCGCAGCCGCATCGCCCTGCTGGACCGGCTGGTGACGCGCATCAAGACATTCGAGGGGGTCTGGTTCGCAACCCACGCCCAGGCGGCGCAATGGTGCAAGGACAACGCCGCGCCGGCCGGCTGACTTCAACACTTCGCCAAGGCGCCCCTCGTGCGCGGCCTGGCCCTGGTCGGGCCACGGTGACGGTGTAGGAGCGGGACTCCTGATGGAGAACGAACCGGCATGATGAACCGCATCCTGGGCATGGGCGGCAAGCTGCGGGCCCAGGCGGCGTTGCTGCGGCGGGACCCGCAGGCCTTCGCCGTCAACCTGATGCAGGTGACGCACCCTTCCCTGTTCCGGGAACGGCTGGTCGACATCATGAACCCGGTGCCGATGCATGTGCGGGTGGACCCGTCGCTCGGCAGCGCGATGCGGCTGAACGTGCTGAACCCGGCCCTGTCCAAGGAAGGGATGACCGGCGGGCCGAACACCATCCTGAACCTGGCGGTGCGCGTGGCGCGGCAGGGTATCCCGGTGCGCCTGATCACCACGGTGAAGCCCGGCGGCGTTTCCGCGGATTGGCTGCGGGGCCACCTGGCGGAGCTTGTGGGCGGGGATATTCCCGAGATCGCGGTGGAGACCGCCGCCATCGAAGCCAGTCCGCTGGCCGTCGGCCCCGGTGAGGCATTCATGGCGACGCACTGGACCACGGCCCAGCAGTTGAAGCCCATCCTGCCGCGGATGAAGTCCCAGAAGTTCATCTACATGCTGCAGGAATTCGAGGCCGGCTTCTACGCCTGGTCCAGCAACCACGCGCTGGCGCTGGAAACCTACGGCATGGATTTCTGGCCGGTGACCAACGAGAACCTGCTGGCCGAGTATTTCTTCCGCACCGGCCATGGCCGCTTCGCCGACCCTGCCTTCCGCGAACGCTCCATCGCCTTCGACCCGGCGATCGAGGACCGCGTCTTCCACCCGCCCACCTCCCCCCAGCCGCCGGGACCGAAGACGCTGCTGTTCTACGCGCGGCCTTCGAACCACCGGAACCTGTTCGGCCTGGGGCTGGAGGCGCTGCGCCGCGCCGCCGCCGATCCGGCCTTCGCCGGCTGGCGGATGCTGGCCATCGGCGGTCGTGGCGGCGTGCCGGACCTGCCGCTGGCCAACGGCCATGTGCTGCGCCCGGCGCCCTGGCGCGGCTACCTGGCCTATGCGGACCAGTTGCGGGAGGCCGATGTGCTGCTGGCGCCGATGCTGTCGCCGCACACCGGCTATCCGGCGCTGGAGATGGCGGCCTGCGGCGGCGTGGCGGTGACCAATGCCTTCTCGGTCAAGACCATCGAGGTGCTGGAGGGCCTGTCGCCCAACATCGTGGCGACGGAGGCGACGGTGGAGGGCATGGCGGCGGGCCTGGTGCGCGCCGCCGGCCTGGTCAATGCCGGCCGCCCTCGGGACGGCGTGCTGAACCTGCCGCGTGATTGGGCGGAGGCGCTGGACCCGGCGGCGCGCCGGGTGGCAGAGGTGCTGCGGGCGTTCTGACGGCGGAGGCTCACCGCGCCGCAGGGGCGGCGGTCAGCACCGCGCGCGCGATGGCGGCCGTTGGCACCGCCCAGCCGCCCGCGACGCCGGCATCGGCCATGGAGCCGACGCCGGCCACCACCCAGTCGCCGGAGGTGCCGCGGGCGAAAAGTGGCCCGCCGCTGGAGCCGCTGGTCGCGACGCAGGAATGCCGCATCATGATGCGCCCGGCGGTATCGCGACCGAGGGCCATGACGGCGCAATCCAGGTCGGCGACCAGTTCCCGCCGATCCGCCTGGTAGCCGCCGAAGACCAGGGCGGTTCCCGGCCTGATGTAGCCGGCCGCCAGTTGCAGCGGCGGCCCCGAGGCACCCAGCGGCGAGCCCAGCGCCAGCACGGCCCAGTCGGCATCCGGCGGCGCCGCCGGGTCGATCCGCGGCCCCGGCCGGACCGAATAGCCCGGTCCCATGATGATGTGGTCCACCCGCGCCTCCGAACCCGTGCCTGCCAGCAGCGGCGTCAGCCGAAAGCGCACGCGGCCGGGCTCGATCCGGCGGGCGCTGCGCGGGTCGAACAGGCAGTGCGCGGCGGTCAGCACGGCGCGCTGGCTGACCAGCACGCCGGTGCAGCGCGCGCCGCTGCTGGTGGTGACGAGGCCGACGGCGTTCCAGGGTGCCTCGGTGGGGTCCACCGCCACGCGTCGGTCGTCCCGGCCCAGCCCAGGCGCCGCGGTGCAGCCGGCGAGCAGCGCGAGCGCCACGAGGCCGGGCAGCGGCCACCGCTTCGCGATACGGGCCGATCCTGGTGCTGCTGCTGTCCTCACCCGCTGTCGTCTCCACCATTCCGGTGGTCAGGGTGATGGCTTCGGGCTCGTCGAGGCAAAACAAGGAACCGGCACCGCGGCCCTGCTACGAAGGTCGCCGGCTCAGTGCACCGCGCCCTGGCGCAGCAGCGTCGCGTAGACATCCCGCGTCGCGGCGCTGAGCGAGCGGGACAACTCCTCCAGCCCCGCCACCTGGTCCACCCGCGCGGCGGCCTGGGCGGCCTCGGCCTCGTCCAGCACCAGTGGCACCAGGCCGGCGGCGCGGGCCAGGCCGATCAGCAGGGCGTCGCGCGGGTCCGGGATCTCGTCCTCCAGCAGCACGCCGCGCAGCCGGCGGCGGACCTCCGCCGTTTCGGCACGGCCCTCCGCCTTGGGGTAGCGGCGTTCGGGGAACACCCACAGGAAGCGGTCCTCGATCCGCCGCAGCACGCCGGCGGCCACCAGCCGGTCCAGGATCGCGGTGCGGAATTCGGGGCCGGACTTCGCCAGGTCCTGGATCCACCAGCGGCTGGTGCGTTCCGGCGCACCTGTGGCAAGCCTCGCCAGCACGCCATCCAGCAGCGCATCACCGGTCGGGCGCTGCTGCACCACCACCAGCCGGTCGAGGTCCGTGTCGATCCGCCCGGCCAGCGCCAGCTCCATCAGGATGGCGCCGGCCAGCGCGAGGTCGCCGGCCGGGCCGGGCAGACCCACCGGCTTGCCCGTCTCGTCATCGAGGAGAAGCAGCAGGATCTCCTCCGGCATCGTCAGCACCATCATGGCCCCCTTGGTCGCGGGGCAGGCGGTGCCCTACCCGACGACGATGTTGAACTGCCGCGCCACCGCCGTCCATTCGGTGATCTCGCGCCGCATGATCGACACGAAGGCATCGCCGGCCGGCGGCGGGTTGCGCGGCATGGTCTGCAGGTCGACGAAGCGGGCCGCCAGTTCCGGCCGGGCCAGGATGCCCGGCATCATGGCGGTGAGACGCTCCGCGATCGGCGCCGGCAGGCCCTTGGGCGCCGACAGGCCGAGCCACTGCGCCGAGGTCAGCTTGGGGAAGCCGAGTTCGGCGAAGGTCGGCACGTTCGGGAAGGCCGTCAGGCGCTGCGGCGTGGAGACGGCGAGCGCCTTCAGCGACCCGTCGCGCATCTGCTGCACGTTGGTCGTGATGGGGTCGACCATGGATTCGATGTTGCGCGCCAGCAGGTCCTGCATCGCCGGCGCGCTGCCGGCGTAGGGGATGTGGTCGAGGTTGGGCGCCTGTGCCTCCGACGACAGCATCGCGCCCAGCAGGTGCGGGGCGGAGCCGATGCCGGAGGAGCCGAAGCGCACCGGGCGGGTGCGCGCGGCCGTCAGCAGTTGCTCCAGCGTCTGGTAGGGCGAATCGGCGCGCACCAGGATGATGTTCGGCGCCTCCACCAGGTGCATCATGTGGGTGAAGTCGTTGATCGGGTCGAAGGGCAGCACCGGGCGCGTCGCGGTCGAGAAGACATGCACGGAGGCATGGCTGACCAGCAGCGTGTAGCCATCCGCCGGCGCCTTGGCGACGACGTCGGTGCCGATGATGCCGCCGGCCCCGGCGCGGTTCTCGACCACCACGGACTGGCCCAGCGCCTGCGCCATCATCGGCGCCATCAGGCGGGCCACGGTGTCCACCAGCCCGCCTGGTGGGAACTGGGCGACCAGGCGGATGGAGCGGTTCGGCCAGGCGGGCTGCGCCCGCACGAGCGAAGGCGCGGCGAGGCCGCCGATGGTGGCGGCGGTCAGGCCCAGCAGGTGGCGACGTTGCAACATTCCTACGCTCCCGGTTCATGTTCCGGGCGGCAGGCGCACAAGCCTTGGGCAGATGCCGCGGCCGGAGGCGCGCCCCGCGCCCTCTGGCCATCGAATAGGCAAACGGCGTGCCGGGCGATCAGGCCTCGCGGCTGGCGGTGCCCAGGCCGATGCCGCGGATGTCGGCCACGGCCACGGCCAGCGAGCGGTTCAGGCTCTCGATCCGCGTCACCACGGCAAGCCAGGCCTGCACCCGCGCGAGTTCCTCCCCCGAAAGGATCAGCGGCAGCAGCCCGGCGGCGCGCACCAGGCCGAGCAGCAGGGCGTCATGCGGGCTGGGGATATCCTCCTCCAGCAGCAGGGTGCGCAGGCGGGCGCGGGCCTCGGTGGCTTCCGGGCGGTCGGCGGGCTTCGGGTAGCGGCGGTCGGGCAGGATCCACAGCAGCCGGTCCTCGACACGTCGCAGGATGCCGCGCGCCACCAGCCGGTCCAGGATCACGGCACGCGCGGCCGGCGCATCGCGGGCCAGCAGCGGGATGGCGCCGCGGGCATCGGCGGGGGCACCCGGCGCGGCGAGCCGGGCCAGCGCGGCATCCAGCGGCGGGTCGCCGGTGGGCGTGGCGTCCACCACCATCAGGTGGTCCCGGTCCGTATCCACCCGCCCGGCCAACGCCAACTGCATCAGCAGGGCGCCGGCCAAGGCCCGGTCCGGCGCCATGCCGCTGCGGCCGACCGGCCGGCCGGTTTCGTCATCGAGCGCGAGGAGCACGATCTCCTCCGCCAGCGTCAGCGCCGTCATGGCGCGCTTAGGCCTGGGCGAGGGCGGCGGACCAGGGCGACATGACGTCGGTGATGCCGGTGCGCGTGCCGTCCGGGCCGATCAGGATCAGGTTCGGGCAGGCGAAGTTCACCGGCAGCACGGCGTGTTCCACCACCTCCAGCGGGCCTGCCGCCGCCAGCGCATCGAGCGTCGCCTGCGGCAGGCGGCGATCCGCGGTGGCACCTTCCGGCCCGCTGACATCGAGGCGCGAGAAATGCGCGGCGTCTTCCGGCGACAGGCCGAAGCCCGAGACCAGCGACAGCATCTGGAACACCGCGGCCAGGATGCGCCGCCCGCCGGAGGCGCCGAGCGCCATCTCGGGCCGGCCGGCCGCATCGGCGACGATGACGGGGGACATGTTGGTCAGCGGCCGCTTGTTCGGGCCGATCGCGTTGGCGCTGCCCGGCTGCGGGTCGAACCACATCACGCCGTTGTTCATCAGCACGCCGGAGCGCGGCAGCACGACCCGCGAACCCATGGAGGACAGCAGCGTGGTGGTCATCGAGACCATCATGCCATCCGCGTCGCAGACGTTCAGGTGGGTGGTGCAGGTGTCCGACCCTGCCGGTTCGGCGTCGCCGAGGCCCGCGAGGCGTTCCGCATAGGCTTCCTGCATCGCCTTGGCGAAGGCGAGATGCCAGGCGGTGCCGGGCGCGTCGCCGGACCAGTCCGCGGTTTCCATCAGGGCCATGACGCGCCGGAAGGTCGGCGCCGCCGTCAGGCCGGCCGAGAGATGCAGCGTGCGGCCGCGCCAGGGCACGGAGACGGCCGGCACCACGCGCGCGCGGCAATTCGCGAGGTCCGCGGCGGAGAGGATGCCGCCGGCCTCCTTCACATCGGCCGCGATGGCGGCGGCGACGTCGCCCTCGTAGAAGTCGCGGAAGCCGGCATGCTGCAGGCGCTCCAGCGTCGCGGCCAGGTTGCCCTGGCGGAAGAAGCCGGGCTTGCCCTGGTAGGGCGGCACCGGCGGCAGGCCGTTCGGCAGGTAGATGCGCGCGGATTCCGGATACAGCCGCAGTGTGGAGGCCGCATTGGCCACCTTCAGCAGCGTGTACCAGTCCTGCGCCAGGCCACGGTTGGCCAGTGCCACGGCAGGCGCCAGCACGTCCCGCACCGGCAGGCGGCCATGCCGTTCATGCAGCAGGGCGTAGCCGGCGACGGAGGACGGGATGGCGAAGCTCATCGGGCCGTGGATGTTGCGGTCGCCGACCACCTCCGGCCAGGCGAACAGGTCCTGCTTCCAGCGCCCGGTGGTCGGGAAATCCGCGGGGTCCAGGCCGGCGGGGGAGACCGGGCCGAAATTGAAGGTCTCCGCTGGGCCGCCGGGCCTGGCCACCTGGGTGAAGCCGATGCCGCCGAGGCCGCTGTTCCAGGGCTCCGTCACCGCCAGGGCGAAGGCCGCGCCCACCGCCGCATCCGCCGCGCTGCCGCCGGCGTCCAGGATGGCAAGCCCGGCCTCGGCCGCGGCGCGGGACTGGCTGGCCACCATGCCACGGCGCCCGGTGGCGGCGGGCTTGGTGACCTGCCAATGCTGGCTGGTGTGGTCGGCGGGCTGGTAGGTCATGCATCGGTCTCCGGTTGCCCGGAGGATCGGTCCAGCCGCGCCGGCCCGCAACCCCATCGGCAACCCCGCCTAGCCGCGCTGCTTGGCCTGCCGCCGCTTTTCCACCGCCGCCTCGAAATCCAGCTCGCCATGCCAGTCGAGGTGCCGGTTCAGCGCGTCCTGCGCCCCAGCTTCGTCGCCCCGTGCGAGGCATTCGATCAGCTCGCGATGCTCCCCGCCGGTGCGGGATTTCGGCCGCACGTCGTGGCCCAGGCCCCAGACCACGGAAAGCTGCCGCGCGACGCTGAGCCAGAGGCCGTGCAGCACCCGGTTGCCGGACAGGCGGCACAATTCGCCATGGAAGGATTCATCGGCCGCGACCAGGACCGCCGTGTCGCGGCCCTCGCCCGCTTCCTCGTAGCGTTGCGCGGCGCGGCGCAGCGGCATCAGGCGCTCGGCCGGCAGCGGGCTGTCCGCCAGGATCTCCTTCAGCGCGAGGGATTCGAGGGCGGTGCGCACCCGCATCAACTCGGCGACCATGCGGCTGGTCACCTGCATCAGCCGCATGCCCTTGTAGGGCGTGCTGACGACGATGCCCTGGCTTTCCAGCAGGCGCAGCGCCTCCCGCACCGGAACCCGGCTGATGCCGAGCTCGCGGGCGATCTCGGCCTCCACCAGGCGGTCGCCCGGCAGGAACACGCCGCGCGCCGCGGCCGCCACCACGGCCTCCGCCGCCTGTTCCACCATGGTGCGGGGATGCACCTGGGCGAGGCGTCGTGGTTCCAGGTACGGATCCTCAGGCATGGGCGGTTCGTTGGCCTCTGCGGTCATGGCGTTCACATTCGGCAGCCCTGCGGGAGAGCATAAGGTTGTAGGATCATTTCGTCCGTCCATAAAGATAGATGAGTCGGGATCGCAGGCGGAGTACCCCCCGCCCCCCAGGCCCGCCCCCCTTGGACGCCCGGCGGATTACGCCTAAGGAGCCGGCGCGAGGGGCCCGGGCGTGGTTTGCCGGCCCGCGACCTGTATCCTGGGGAGTCGAATGGTGGCAGACACGGCGCGAATCGGTGGACTTGGCGTTGACGCGGCCTTCCGCCACTTCATCGAGGCCGAGGCGCTGCCCGGCACCGGGGTCGAGCCTGCGCGCTTCTGGTCGAGCCTCGAGGCCCTGCTGCGCGACTGGGCACCCCGCAACGCGGCGCTGCTGTCCAAGCGGGACGAGCTGCAGGCGAAGATCGATGCCTGGCACCGCGCCAACCCGGCACGGCCGATCGACCTGGCCGCCTACAAGGCGCACCTGTCCGAGATCGGCTACCTGCTGCCGGAGCCGGAGGATTTCAGCGTCGGCACCACCGACGTGGATGCCGAGATCGGCCAGATGGCCGGCCCGCAGCTCGTGGTCCCGGTCTCCAACGCCCGCTACGCGCTGAACGCCGCCAATGCCCGCTGGGGCAGCCTGTACGACGCGCTGTACGGCACCGATGCGATCGACGAGGCGGATGGCGCCGAGCGCGGCCGCGGCTACAACCCGAAGCGCGGCGAGAAGGTCATCGCCTTCGCCCGCCGCGTGCTGGACCAGGCGGCGCCGCTGGCCGGTGGCGCCAGCCATGCCGGGTCCACCGGCTACGTGATCGAGGCCGGCACGCTGGTGGTGACGCTGGCGGATGGCCGCAAGGTCGGCCTGGCGCGCCCCGGGCAGTGCGTCGGCTTCCAGGGCGAGCCCTGGACGCCCACCGCCATCCTGCTGGTCAACAACGGCCTGCACCTGGAGATCCACCTCGACCGCACCAGCGCCATCGGCAAGGCGGACGGCGCCGGCGTCTCCGACCTGGTGATGGAAGCGGCGCTGACCACCATCATGGATTGCGAGGACAGCGTCGCGGCGGTGGATGCGGCGGACAAGATCGACGTCTACCGCAACTGGCTCGGCCTGATGAAGGGCGACCTGACGGCGGCGCTGGAGAAGGGCGGGCGCACCATCACCCGCCGGCTGAACCCGGACCGCATCTGGAAGACCCCGGCCGGGTCCGCCGTGACGCTGCATGGCCGGTCCGTGATGCTGGTGCGCAATGTCGGCCACCACATGATGACGGATGTGGTGACGCTGGATGGGGCCGAGGTGCCGGAGACCGCGCTGGATGCCATGGTGACGGTGGCCATCGCGCTGCACGACATCCAGCCGCCCGGCCGCGGCAAGCGGATGAATTCCCGCACCGGCAGCGTCTACATCGTCAAGCCGAAGATGCACGGGCCGGAGGAAGTCGCCGCCGCCGATGCGCTGTTCGCGCGGGTGGAGGATGCACTCGGCCTGCCGCGCGCCACGGTGAAGATGGGCATCATGGACGAGGAACGCCGCACCACGGTGAACCTCAAGGCCTGCATCAAGGCGGCGCGCGACCGCGTGGTGTTCATCAACACCGGCTTCCTGGACCGCACCGGCGACGAGATCCACACGGCGATGGAAGCCGGCGCGGTGGTGCGCAAGAACGACATGAAGGCGCTGCCCTGGATCGGCGCCTATGAGGCCTGGAACGTCGATGTCGGCCTGCTGTGCGGGCTGCGCGGCCGGGCGCAGATCGGCAAGGGCATGTGGGCCATGCCGGACCTGATGGCCGCGATGCTGGACCAGAAGGTGGGCCACCCCAAGGCCGGCGCCAACACCGCCTGGGTCCCCTCCCCCACCGCCGCCACGCTGCATGCGCTGCACTACCACCAGGTGGATGTGGCGGCGCGCCAGGTGGAGATCGCGGCGGAGGGGCGTCGTGGCAAGCTCGACGACATCCTGACCATCCCGCTGGCCCAGGACACCAACTGGGAGCCGAAGGACGTGCAGGCGGAGCTCGACAACAACGCGCAGGGCATCCTGGGCTATGTCGTGCGCTGGGTGGACCAGGGGGTCGGCTGCTCCAAGGTGCCGGACATCAACAATGTCGGGCTGATGGAGGACCGCGCCACGCTGCGCATCTCCGCCCAGCACATCGCCAACTGGCTGCGCCACGGCATCGTTTCCCGCGATCAGGTCGAGGAGACGATGCGGCGCATGGCGGCGGTGGTGGACGGGCAGAATGCCGGCGACCCGGCCTATACGCCGATGGCGCCGGGCTTCGACGGCCCCGCCTTCAAGGCGGCCTGCGACTTGGTGTTCGAGGGGGCGGCCCAGCCGAACGGCTACACCGAATTCGTGCTGCACCGCCGCCGCCGCGAGGCCAAGGCCGCTTCCTGAGTTGGCAGGAAACCACTGGTCGGATTAGGCTGACTGAACCATCCCGGAGGTTGCGTCCCTGACCCGCCTTGCCGCCCTGCTGCTGCAGCTGACCCTGGCCGGCTGCACCACCTCGAGCACCGTGGCCGAGCTGGCGCCGGAGGTGTTCGGCCTGACCGCGCATGGCAACACGCCGGCGGCGGCGGCCCGGCTCGGCGTGGCGCTGGCGCAGGAGCATTGCACGGCGATGGGACGTGATTTCGAGGTGACGCGCAGCGAGATCGGCGCGCGCGACTACACCATCGCCTTCCGCTGCCCTCGGGCGGAGCCGCCGGCCGCGATGGCCGGCGCGGCCATGCCCTTCCTGGCGCCGCTGCCGGAGGCGCGCCCGGCCGGCGGCCGCGGCAGCCCTCCTTCGTCGGGCGGCGTTTCCGGAACCGCCGAGACCTTCTAGACTTCATCCATCAGGCAGGGTGGATTGATGGCGGACGAGGACTGGAACATCCCCGAGGACATGCGGCCCGACCCGGCCGACTACAGCTTCGACCTGGCGCGCGCCCTGGCCTCCGTGGTCAGCCTGAAGACCCGCGTGCCGTCGGATGCCTTCTCCGCCCGCACCCTGGGCACGGAGCGCGAGGGCAGCGGCGTGGTGATCCGGGAGGACGGGCTGGTGCTGACCATCGGCTACCTGATCGGGGAAGCCGACAGCATCTGGATCAAGACGGCGGCGGGCCGCGTCGTGCCGGGCCATGCGCTGGCCTATGATTTCGAGACAGGCTTCGGCCTGGTGCAGGCGCTGGGGCGGCTGGAGGCGCCGGCGATGCCACTGGCCGATGCGGCGCTGCCGGATGCCGGGGTGCAGGCCATCCTGGCCGCGGCGCCGCAACCCGGCCGCGCGGCTTCGGGCGGTGGCGCGCTGGCCTGTTCCGTGGTCGCGAAGGAGCCCTTCGCGGGCTACTGGGAATACCTGCTGGAGGAGGCGCTGTTCACCGCCCCGGCGCACCCGTCCTGGGGCGGGGCCGGGCTGATCGGGCCGGACGGGACGCTGCTCGGCATCGGGTCGCTGGTGCTGCAGCACCGGGATTCAAAGGGGCGCAAGCTGGACCTGAACCTGGTGGTGCCGGTGGGGCTGCTGCACCCGATCCTGGACGATCTGCTGAGCTACGGCCGCGTCAACAAGCCGCCGCGGCCGTGGCTCGGGCTGTACTGCGCGGACCAGGATGAGGGGGTGGTGGTGGCCTCCGTCGCGGCGAAGGGGCCGGCGGACCGGGCGGGGATCAAGCCTGGGGACCGCATCATCGGGCTGGACGACAGCGAGGCGCAGGACCTGGCGGGGCTGTGGCGCAGCCTGTGGTCACGCGGGGCTGCGGGGGTGAGCGTGAACGTGGCGGCGGAGCGGGATGGAAGGCGGCTGGTGCTGCCGGTGGTCAGCGGCGACCGGAACAAGTTTTTGAAGGCGCCGCGGCTGCATTGATCAGAAGCGGTTGGGCGAGAAGGCTGCCGCGGCGCCCTTGCCGCCTCGGACTGCCTCCGCCACCAGCCGCCCCGCCACCGGCCCCAGCGTCCAGCCGTTGAACGTCACCGCATGGTGCAGCCCCGGCACCCGCGCATCGGCGCCGAGGATCGGCCCCGGCACCTGCACGTTCAGCCCGGTCCAGGCGCGGATCACGTGCAGGCCGGCCAGCGCCGGCAGCACCGTGCCGGCGACGAACAGGTTGCCCTCGATCGAGGCGCGCAGATTGCGCGGGCGGCCTTCGCCATCCAGCACGCCGGGCCAGGCGCCGCCGAGGACCAAATGCCCGCCCTCCCCCTGCTTCACCGAGAGATGCCGGCCGGCATGCAGCACCAGGTGGCGCATGATCTCGCCGCCCGCCGCCTCCGTCGTCATCACCTGCTGCACGGCGGCGCGCACCGGGATCGGCGCGCCCAGCATTTTTGCGAATTCGCCCGCCCAGGGGCCGCAGGCGTTCACCACATGGCCGGCGCGGATCACGCCGCCCGCCGCCGTCTCCGCCCGGAAGCCGGTGCCGTCCCGCGCCACCGCCGCGATGGTCGTGCCGCCGCGCACCGAGGCGCCGGCACGCCGGACCAGGGACAGCAGCGCGGACAGGCCGCGCAGCGGGTCCATCTGGCCCTCCGCCGCGCAGAAGGCCGCCCCCGCGAAGCCAGGCGCCAGGTAGGGCGCGACATCCATAAGCTCGTTGGCGCCGAGCATGCGGCTGTCGACGCCGAAATCGCGCTCCATCGCGGTCTTGGCGGCCAGGCGTTCCATCTGCTCCGCGGTCTCGGCCAGCATGATGCCGCCTTCGGTGCGGATGCCGAGGCTTTCGCCGGCCTCCGCCGCGATCTCGCGCCACAGGGCGATGGAGGCCGGGCCGATGGCCAGCACCTGGGCCGCGGCGCTGTCCGGCCCCTCCTCCGCGCCGGCGCTGTCATAGGCGTGGAGCTGCACATGCAGGCTGCCGGCATTGGCAGTGGTGGCGCCCTGCCCCGGCTCCCCGCGTTCCGCCAGGATCACCGAAAGACCCTCCCGCGCGCAGTACAGCGCGGTGGACAGGCCGAGCGCGCCGCCGCCGACCACCAGCACGTCGCAGGTCTCGGCCGGGCCATGGGCCGGGCGGCGGGTGGCGGGCAGGACGGGGCGGGGATCGGCGGCCGGGCCTTCCGCCCATTCCGGCCGCTCCATCGCCAGCGCCAGCGCCGGCACCGGCTTCAGCGGCGCGCGCGGCGCGGCCCAGCCGGCTTCCTCCGAGGCGCCGGTGATGCGGGCGACGGTCGCGCCGCACATGCGGCCCTGGCAGCGGCCCATGCCGGCGCGCGTCGCCTTCTTCACCGCGCCGAGCGATCCGGCGCCCTCTGCCATCGCGGACCGCAGGGCGCCGGCGGTCACTTCCTCGCAGCGGCAGACGATGGTGGCATCGGCGATGCCGGCGGCATCGAACTCCGGCACCGCGAAGAAGCGCCACAGCGCGTCCTGGAAGCCCACGGCGCGGGCCAGGGCGCGGCGCGTGGCGGCATCGTCGGGCAGGTCCGGTTTCAGGTCGCGCGCCGCCGCCAGCCCCGCCAGCCGCCCGCGCGCGAAGGCGATGCGCGCGCCGCCGACCTGCGCGCCGTCGCCCACGGCGAAGACGGTGGGCAGGCTGGTGCGGCCATCGGCCTCCGTCACCGTCTCCAGCCGCCCCAGCCCCGAATCGACGAAGAGATGGGCGCAGCCCAGCGCCCGGGCCAGCCCGGTTTCCGGCTGGAAGCCGAGGTTCAGCGCCAGGGCATCGGCGGCGATGCGGATTTCGCCGCTTGGCGTGCCCGCAAGCAGCGCGGCGAAGCGGCCCTCGCCTTCCGCCGCGAGCGGCCGCGTGCCCCACATCACCGGCACCCCGGCGCGCCGCAGCACCGCCAGGTAGCGCGCGCCGTCCCAGGCGAGGTCCGGCGCGGCGGCGGCCAGCCGCAGGGCCTGGCGCAGTCCGGCGAAGCCCGGATTCGGTGCGGCCTCCAGCACCGCCGCCACCTGCACGCCGCCTTCCACCAGCTCGCAGGCCAGTTGCAGGTTCAGCGGCCCGTTGCCGGCGATCACCACGCGCTGGCCGGGCGAGACGCGGTTGGCGCGGGCCAGGGTTTGCAGGCAGCCGGTGGTCATCACGCCGGGCAGGGTCCAGCCGGGAATCGGCACCGGGCGTTCGTGGGAACCCGCCGCGATCACCAGGCGTCGCGGGCGGAACACGACATTGGCGCCCTCGACCAGCGTCGCGATCTCATCCGCCGCGAACCCGCCCCAGACGGTGGCGCCGAAGCGGAAGCGCACGCCGGCGGCCAGGGCGCGTGCGCGCAGTTCCGCGCCCTGGCGGAACTGCCGGTCCGGCGCCGCATGAGCGTGGCTGGCGGCGAGCGGCTTCAGGTACTGCCCGCCGGGCGCGTCACGCTCGTCCAGCGCGACCACGGAGCATCCGGCCTCCGCCGCCGCGATGGCGGCCGAAAGCCCGGCCGGGCCGGCGCCCACCACCAGCACGTCGCAGGCCATTTCCTCCGCCTGGGCCGGCGGCGGCGCGGCGAGCGGCGCGGGCTGCGCCGGCACCGCGCTTTCCACCGCCATGCCGGGCAGGACCTTGGCGAGACAGGCGCGCTGGTTCGGGCGGCCGTCGATCGTCACCAGGCAATCGAAGCAGGCGCCCATGCCGCAATGCAGGCCGCGCGGCGCGCCGCCGCGCGTGTGCCGCAGCACCATCTCGCCGGAGGCGGTCAGCGCGGCGGCCAGGCTCTCCCCGGGCAGCGCGGAAATCGGGCGGCCATCGAAGGTGATGCCCACCGGTTCGGCAGTCGGATGGATGGCGGCATGGGTCAGTCGCATGGGGTGGGCTTGATGCTTTCGGGGAAAGGCGCATGGATGATGACGGTTCGTCACATGGGGGCAAGTCGATGGCCGGCGAGAAATTCCGCGGCTGCTACACGGTACTGATCACGCCCTTCACCGAAGGCGGCGCGGCGGTGGACCTGAAGGCGCTTGAGCGACTCGTGGAGTTCCAGATCCACGAGGGTATACGCGGCCTGATCCCGCTCGGCTCCACCGGCGAATTCCTGTCCGTGTCGCCGGAGGAGCGGACCGCCATCGTCGAGACGGTGGTGAACACCGCGCGCGGCCGCGTGCCGGTGCTGATCGGGACGGGCGCGGAGGATACGCGGGAGGTGGTGCGCACATCCCGTGAGGCGGAGGCGCTCGGTGCGGATGGCGTGATGATCATCCCGCCCTTCTATTCCGTGCCGACCGAGGATGAGCTGTACCTGCACTACAAGACGGTGGCGGATGCCATCGGCATCCCGGTGATGGTCTACAACAACCCCGCCACCGCGAATGTCGACCTGACGCCCAAGATTCTGGCGCGGCTCGCCACCATCGAAAGCTGCCTCTACGTGAAGGAGAGCACGCTGGAGGTGACGCGGGTGCGCGACATCATCAACCTCTGCGGCGACCGGATGGAGGTCTTCGCGGGTGTGCTCGGCTACGAGAGCGCCTGGCTCGGCGCCATCGGCTGGGTCGCGGTGTGTTCGAACCTCGCGCCGAAGCTGAGCACCGAGATGTTCCATGCAGCGGCCTTCGACCGCGACATGGACAAGGCTCTGCCGCTGTATCACCGGCTGATGCCGCTGCTGCCCTTCGTCGGCGGGCCGCGCTACGTCTCCGGCACCAAGGCGGGGTTCCGGCTGATGGGGATGCCGATGGGCGACCCGCGGCCGCCGCGCCTGCCGCTGCCGGGCACGGACGTGCCGCAGCTTGCCGCCGTGCTGCAGGGCATGGGCCTTCTGTCCGAGGGTGCGCGCCAGGCAGCCTGAGTTCTGCTTCAAACAAACAGGGAGTTTCAAACATGCGTCGTCTTCTGCTTGCCGCGGTGCTGGCCGCGGTCGCATCCCCCGCCTTCGCCCAAACCCCCGCCGGCTGCACGCCGCGCGTCGCCAACAGCGAGCTGGTCAAGCCCGGCACGCTGGTGATGTCGATCAACCCGACCCTGCCGCCGCTGCAATTCGTCAATTCCCAGGGCCAGTTGCAGGGGCTGCGCTTCGATCTCGGCGTCGAGATCGCGAAGCGGCTGTGCCTGACGCCGGAATGGGTGCGGATCGAGTTCAGCGCGATGATCCCGGGCCTCGCGGCGCGGCGCTGGGACATGATCAACAGCGGCACCTTCTTCACCCCGGCGCGGGCCGAGATCATGCAGATGCTGCGGTATGAGAACGCCGCCGTGGCGTTTTCCGCCGCGCGCGGCAACCCGCTGAACATCCGCGGCGTCGATGACCTCGCCGGCCGCACCGTCGGCGTCGAGATCGGCGGCTTCGAGGAAGGCCGCACACGCGCGCTGAGCGCCGACCTGGTCGCGCGCGGCAAGGCGCCGATCAACATCCGCACCTTCGACAATTTCGCCGTCGCCTTCCAGGCGCTGCGCGTCGGCCAGGTGGAGGCGGTGACCAGCGTCGATGCCGTCGCCGCCGAATACGACCAGCGCGGCGACTTCCCGCGCGTGCTGCACGGCCTGTTCCCGACCCCGGCCAGCCTCGCCATGCGGTCCCGCGTGCTGGCGCAGGAAGTCGCCAAGGTGCTGACGGAGATGAAGGCGGACGGCACCTATGACCGCCTGTTCGACCGCTACGGCGTCAGCAAGTACGAAGCCGGGTTCGAGGTCGTCGGTCCGCAATAAAGGCTCGCTGACCGATGCACATCTGGTCCTGGCAGGGGTTCTTCGAATACCTGTTCAACCCCTTCCTGCTGGAAGGCGCGGTCACCACGCTGTGGCTGACCGCCGCCTCCCTGTTCTTCGGCCTGGTGCTCGGCGTGCTGGTGGCGCTGCTGCGGCTGTCGGGCAACCGATGGCTGGCGGGCGTCGCCGGCTTCTACTGCTGGATCTTCCGCGGCACGCCGCTGCTGGTGCAGTTGCTGCTGATCTATACCGGCCTGCCGCTGTTCGGCATCCGCCTGGGCGTGACGGAGGCCGCGCTGCTGGGCCTGTCGCTGAACGAGGCGGCCTATCTGAGCGAGATCGTGCGGTCCGGCATTTCCGCCGTGGGGCCGGGGCAGCGGGAAGCCGGGCTGGCGCTGGGGCTCAAGAAGATCCAGGTGTTCCGCAACATCACCTGGCCGCAGGCCTTCCGCATCATCATCCCGCCGCTGGGCAATTCGGTGAACGGGCTGCTGAAGACCACCTCCGTCGCCAGCGTGATCTCGATGGAGGAATTGCTGCGGCGGACGCAGATCCTGATCCAGGAGAAGTTCCTGGTGCTGGAATTGTTCCTCGCCGCGGCCTTCTGGTACCTGGTGATGACGACGGTGTGGGACATGGTGCAGCGCCAGTTGGAAAAGCGCTACGGGCGCGCCTATGCGAACACGGCGGCGGACCGGCGTTAGGTCAGCGTGCGCAGCAGCGCCGCCAGTTCCGGCTCCGCCACCAGCCCGGCCGCGGTGGCGGGCGTGACCAGGCGGCGGTCGCGCTCGCGGCGTTCCGGCCAGTCATGCAGCAGGCGCACCACGCGGAGGCGGTACACCAGCACGTCGCAGGGCAGCAGCACGCCGCCGGATTTCCGCTTGGTGTAGGCGAAGCGGCCGATCGGGTCCGGATCGGCCTCGCCCACGATGCCGGCTTCCTCGAAGGCTTCGCGCGCGGCGCTGCGATGCGGCGCCTCGCCCGGCTCGATCCAGCCTTTCGGGATCACCCAGCGCCGCGTCTCCCGGCTGGTCACCAGCACGACCCGCAGCGCCGGGCCGGTGCCGGTCAGCGGCAGGGCGGCGCATTGCCGGCGCAGGTTGCCCTGCCCCCGCGCAGCCCCCGCCACATTGCCATCCGGCATCCTGCGCCCGTTTCCGAATCTGGCGAGGCGGAGGAACCGACCTCGAAATTGCATACCCATGGTGATGGACAAACGCGCCGGGGATGGAAAGGGTCTTTCTTGATCCGGGCGAAATTCGGGTAGACAACTGGTCGTCTGATCGAGAAATCAGCCCGGCAGGCCGAGCGATTCCAGCGCATGGGCACGCAGCTTCACCTTCTGCACCTTGCCGCTGGCGGTCATGCCGATGGCGTCGAACCCCAGCACGATTCGCAGGTGGCGCGGCAGGCGGAAATTGGCGATTCGCGGCTTCAACCAGGCCAGCAACTCCGCCTCCGTCACCGCCGCACCCTCCCGCAACTGCACGAAGGCAGCGCAGACCTCGCCGAGCCGCGCATCCGGAACGCCCACCACCTGCGCCAGCGCGATGGCCGGATGCGCGGACAGCACCTCCTCCACCTCGGCCGGCGCCACATTCTCCCCACCCACCCGGATCACGTCCTTGATGCGGCCGACCATGCGCAGCCGGCCCGCCGGGTCCAGCGTGCCGAGGTCGCCGGTGCGCAGGAAGCCATCCGGCGCGAAAGTCTTCGCCGTCGTCTCCGGGTCGTTGAGATAGCCGCGCATGATGGACCAGCCGCGCAGCTGGATCTCGCCGGGCGTGCCGGGCGCTAGCGGGGCGTTGCTGGCCGGGTCGGCGATGCGCACCTCCAGCCCTGCATGTGGCACGGCGCCACCTTCGATGCGGTCGGCGACGGGCTCCCGGTGGTCGGACAGCGCGACATTCGGCGAGGCTTCCGACAGGCCATAGGCCCAGCAGAGGTCCGGCACCCCCATTTCTTCGACGATCCGCCGCATCGTCTCCGGCCCCGCCGCCGCCCAACCGCCGCGCAGATGCAGCCGGGCGCGGTCGAAGGACGGGTGCGACAGCATGAGTTGGAAGATCGCGTCATTGCCGGAGGTCAGCGTGCACCGCTCGCGCGCCAGCAGGTCCAGCGCCGCGCCGGCCTCGAAGGTCGGTGGCGTGACCAGGGTGGCGCCGGTGGCGAGGCAGACAAGCAGCGACAGCGTGGATCCGGCGACATGGAAGAAGGGCCGGCAGTTCAGGTAGCGGTCCTCTGGCCGCACGCCCAGCTTGCCGGCGCAGGCGGTGGCGTTGCGCAGCATGTTGTGGTGCGTCAGCAGCACCCCCTTGGGATGCGCCGTGGTGCCGGAGGTGTACTGCACCAGCAGGATATCCTCCGCCGTGACCGCCGCCATGGCAGCGTCCAGCGCCGCCTCGCTCGCCTGGCTGGCGCGGAACGCGTTCCAGGATGGTTCGCCCACGACCACCACATCACGCAGGTCCGGCAGGCCGCCGCGCACCTCCGCCACCGCCCCGGCGAAGTCGATGCCGAGGAACCGGCCGGCCAGCAGCACCGCCTTGCAGCGGGCGCGGGACAGCGCGAAGGCGATCTCCGGCGGCTTGAAGCGCGTGTTGATCGGCACGGTGACGGCGCCGATCAGCGCCGCGCCGTAGAAGCTGGCGACCCAGTTCGCATCGTTGCCCATCAGCAGCGCGACGAAATCGCCGCGCTCGACCCCGAGCGCCAGCAGGCTGCGCGCCACGCCGCGGGCTTCGTCCCGCAACTGCGCGTGGCTCAGCCGCGCGCCCTCCGCCACCAGCGCCTCGGCCTCCGGGCGCGCGCCGGCATTGGCGTCGAGCAGGTCGGCGAGGCGCCTGGTCCAGCTCATGCGCCGAAGCCAGCCATCGCGCGCTTCCAGTCGGCGGCGGCCAGGCTTTCCTCGATGGCCAGCAATTCGGTGGCGAGCGCGCCGCGCGGGTCGCGCTCCAGCCCCTCGTCGATGCAGCGCTTCGCCAGCGCCAGCGCGGTGGCCGGCGCCTTCAGCAGCGGCGCCAGCATGGCGTCGAGCGTCGCCTCCAGCGCCTCCGCCGGCACCAGCCGCGCCACCAGCCCGGCGGCCAGCGCCTCCTCGGCGGACAGGGTGCGGCCGGTGAACATCATGTCCTTCGCCAGCCGCTTGCCGAGGATGCGCGGCAGGCGCTGCGTCGCGCCGACCGTGCCCCACAGCGCCTCCGGCGTGCGAAAGCTGGCAGCGGGCATCGCCACGATCAGGTCGCAGGCGGCCGCGATCTCGACACCGGAGCCCACGGCAGGGCCTTCGACGACGGCGATCGTGGGCATCGGCAGGCGCTCGATGGACTCATAGGCCCAGAAGCCCTTCACGCGGCGGGCACGGACTGCGTCATCCTCCATCCCCTGGCGTTCCTTGAGGTCCGCGCCGGCGCAGAACACCGGGCCGTTGGCGCGGATCAGGACGCAGCGCGCCGCTTCGGCCACGGCGCGGCGGCAGGCGGCGGCCAGTGCCTCGGCGAGGGCGATGTTCAGCGCGTTGCGCGCCTGCGGGCGGTTCAGCGTCAGCGTCACGAGGCCCCCGGCCTCGGCATACAGCAGCGGCTCGGTCATATCGCGCCCTCCTCCCGCAACGCGGCAACTTTTTCCGAATTGTAGCCCAGGCTGGCCAGCACCGTGTCCGTATCGGCGCCGAGCGCGGGCGCCGGCAGCGGGGCCGGGTCGGCGAGACCCTCGAAGCGGAAGGGCAGGCGCAGGGCCGGATGACGGGCGTCGCCATGCGCGACCTCGGTCACGCAGCCGCGCGCCTGCACATGCGGGTCCGCCACCACCTCGTCCAGCGCCAGCACCGGGCCGTTCGGCACATCGGCCGCATCCAACACGGCGACCGCCTGGGCGCGGGCCATGCCGCCGAGGGCGGCCGTCATCGCCGCCATGATGCGGTCGCGCTGGTCCAGCCGCGCCGCGTTGGTGGTCAGGCCGGCCAGATCGCCGAGGTCCAGCGCCCGGCACAACGGCGCCCAGTGCTGGTCGCTCGCCGTGATGTGCAGGAAGCGGCCATCGGCGCAGCGAAAACTGGCGGTGGGCACGCGCCCGGGATGTTCGGTGCCGAGGCGCGGCGGCACCTCGCCCAGCGCGAACAGCCGGGCCGCCGCGATGGTCAGCAGCGCCACCTGCCCGTCCAGCATGCTGAAATCGACATGCGCCCCCTGCCCGGTCTGGTCCCGCCCACGCAGCGCCGCCAGCAGGGCGATGGCGACCCAGAGGCCGCTGGTGAGGTCCGCCACCGGCAGCCCCGGCTTCACCGGCCCGCCGCCACGCTCCCCGGTCAGGCCCATCAGCCCGCCCATCGCCTGGAACACCGTGTCGTAGCCCTTGCGGCGGGCATAGGGCCCGGTCTGCCCGAAGCCGGTGCAGGACAGGTAGACGAGGCGCGGGTTCACCTGGCGCAGGGCCGCGTAGTCGAGGCCGCGGCGGGCCAGCGCGCCGGTCGGGAAGTTCTCCACCAGCGCATCGGATTGTGCCGCCAGGTCGCGGATCACCTGGCGGCCGCCGGGCTTGCGCAGATCCACCGTGATGCTGCGCTTGGCGCGGTTGCAGGCCAGGAAATAGCCGCTGACGCCGAAATCGAAGAACGGCTCAAAGCCGCGCGTCTCATCCCCCGCGCCGGGCTGTTCCACCTTCACCACCTCCGCGCCCAATTCCGCCAGCAGCATGGTGGCGAAGGGGCAGGCCAGGACGCGGGACAGGTCCAGGATGCGCAGGCCCTCGAGCGGCTTCATCTGGTCTCCCTCATCCGTGCTTGCGCTTGTGGGCGCGGATGGTTGATGCTGTCAACGGTAAGGGATGGAGACCAAGACCATGCGCATCACCCGCCGCGGCACCCTGCTCGGTGCCGGCCTGCTGGCTCTCCCCGCACGCGCGCAGGCGCCCTGGCCCAACCGCCCGGTCCGCTTCATCGTCCCCTTCGCCGCCGGCGGCCCGGTGGAGGTTCCGGCGCGTTTCATCGCGGAGGCGCTGGGGCAGAAGCTGGGCCAGGCCGTGGTGGTGGAGCCGCGGCCGGGCGCCGGCGGGTCGCTCGGCGTGCAGGCGGTGGTGCAGGCGAACGACCCGCATACGCTGCTGTTCACCACCTCCTCCGTCGCCATCCTGCCGGCGCTGATGGAGAACCCGGGCTATGATCCGTTCCGCGACCTGGTGCCGATCACCATGGTCAGCGAGGCGCCGATGGTGATCCTGGCCAAACCGGACAACCCGATCCGCGACCTGGCGGATCTGATCGCGCGCGCCAAGGCGCGGCCCGGCGGCATCACCTACGGCACCTCCGGCGTCGGCTCCACCACGCATCTCGGCGGGGCGCTGCTGGGCGTGCGGGCCGGGATCGACCTGCTGCACGTGCCGTATCGGGGTGCCGGGCAGGCGGTGACGGCGCTGTACGCCGGGGATACCGACCTGCTGGTGACCGGCACGATCGAGGCGCTGACCCATGTGCGCGACCGTCGCCTGAGGGCCATCGCGGTGACCAGCGCCGAACGCAGCCCGGCGCTGCCGGACACGCCCGCCATCGCGGAGGCGGTACCCGGCTACGCGATGACCATCTGGTACGCGATGTTCGGCCCGCGCGGCACGCCGCCCGAGGTGGTGGCGCGCCTGGCGCGTGAGGTGGCGCCGCTGGCACGCGGCAATGCGCTGGCGACGCGGATGGAGGAAAGTGGCGCGACGCTGCTGCTGGACGGACCCGCGCGCCTGACGGAGCGCCTCGCCGCGGAGGTGCCGCAGTGGCGGGAGGTGGTGCAGCGCGCCGGGATCAGGACC
>NZ_JBHMFT010000025.1:0-71063 GCF_051433195.1 Falsiroseomonas sp. E2-1-a20
CCCCTCCCCCCCCCCCCCCCCCCCCCCCCCCCCCCCCCCCCCCAACCAGGTTGCTAACGGCGCGAGCGGAAGAAGCGGCGCGCCTGGCGCTCCGCCTCGGACGCCGCCTGCTGCGGCGTGGCCTGGCCGGAGGCGACGGAGGCGCACATCTGCACCATGACGTAGTTGGCATTTGCCGCCGCCGAGGCCTCGCTGATTGGCCCCTTGTAGCCGGCGTAGAACGACGTATCCATGACGCCCTTGAACACCGAGATCTTCGGGTCGCCGCTCGACCACGTCGCGCTCTCGTTGTAGGCGTTCAGCGGCTGCGACCAGTAGCCAAGGTTCGCCTGCAGCCATGGGTCGTACTGCTCCGCCTCCAGCATGAACTGCAGGAAGGCCTTGGAGGCGTTCGGGAAGCGGCTGTGCTTGAACACCATGGCGTTCAGCGTCAGCCCCGCCATCGGCGAGGTCTGCTGCGTCCCCTTAGGCAGCAGTGACATGTAGGTGTCGTCGGCGATCGCCGCCATGGCCGGATCGTTTTTCAGCGAGAAGTACAGCGACACCCCGTTCGCCGTCATGTGGCATTCGCCGGCGGAATAGGCCCGGTTGTTGCTGATGTCGCCCCAGGCGATCGTGCCGGGGATGAAGGTCGGGTACAATTCCTTCAGATATTCCAGCGCGCGGATCGTCTCCGGCCGGTTGATGGCGACGTTGTTCTCCTCGTCCACCAGGTAGCCGCCGAAGGACCAGACCAGCCACTGCGCGAAGCCGTTGCCGTCGCCCACGGCATTGCCGAGCGCGAAGCCGGATGGCTTGCCCGCCCGCTTCAACTCCTGCGACAGCTTCAGGTAGCGGTCATGGTCATCCGGGGGCGCGTCGAAGCCGACTGAGTTCAGCGTGGACTTGCGCCACACCAGCGGGCCGCCGGAGGCCCCGAAAGGCAGGCCGACCCACATGTCGCTGTTGGCGCGCTTGCCGTAGCGCTGCGCCATGGTCTTCCAGCCACCGTATTTCTGGCCGATGTAGGTGGCGACATCCGCCAAGTCGTGCAGCTTGTCGGCGTAGATGTGCGGCGCCTCGTTGAAGCCGATGATCAGGTCCGGCCCGGCGCCCGTATTCGCGGTGACGGCGGTCTGCTGGGTGATGTCCTCCCAGCCCACGAAGTCGACGCGGACCTCGACGCCGGTTCGCTGCGTGAAGCGCGCGGCATTGGCGCGGAACACCTCCTCATCCGGCTGGACGAAGCGCACGGGGCGCAGCATGCGCAGCGTCGCGCCCTGCTCGATCGGCAGGCTGGGCGCCGTCGCGGATTGGGTCGGGATCGCGTTGCCGCTCTGCGCTGCGGCCTGGCCAAGCGCGAGCGCCGATCCGGTCAGGGCGAGTGCGGCGCGTCGGGTAATCAGATGTGCCATTTTCTTGCTTCCTCCTGTTTGCGTTTCTTGGTTGTCAGTTCGCCAGGCGCGCTCCATCCGGTCCGAACAGATGCACCATGCCGAGGTCGGGCAGGACCCGCAGCTTGTCGCCGGGTCGTCCCTGCACGCGCTCGCGGAAGGCGCCGGTTAGTACCGTCTCGCCCACCCGCAGCGTCACCTGTGTCTCGGACCCCGTCGGCTCCACCAGCACGATGGTGCCCTCCACCCCGTTCTCCGCCAGGCTCATATGCTCCGGCCGGATGCCGTAGGTGGCGACGTTGGTGTGCGCGTGCGGCGGCAGCGGCAGCAGCGCGCCGCCGGTGGTCCGGAAGCCGCCATCCGCCACCGATCCTGGCAGCAGGTTCATCGCCGGGCTGCCAATGAACCCCGCTACGAACAGGTTCGCCGGCCTGTCGTACAGCGCCAGCGGCGCACCCGCCTGCTCGATCCGGCCGGCATTCATCACCACGATCTGGTCGGCCATGGTCATGGCCTCGATCTGGTCATGCGTCACATAGATGGTGGTGGTCGCCAGCCGCTGCTGCAACTCGCGGATCTCGGAACGCATCTGCACGCGCAGCTTGGCATCCAGGTTGGACAGCGGCTCGTCGAACAGGAAGACCTGCGGATGCCGCACGATGGCGCGACCCATGGCAACGCGCTGCCGCTGCCCTCCAGAAAGCTGCCGCGGATAGCGGTCCAGCAGCACGTCCAGGCCCAGGATCTTGGCGGCGCGCTGCACCTCCTCCTCCATGATCGCGGCCGGCGCCTTCGCCAGCTTCATGGAGAACGCCATGTTCTGCCGCACCGTCATGTGCGGGTACAGCGCGTAGTTCTGGAACACCATCGCGATGTCCCGGTCCTTCGGCGGCACGTTGTTCACGACGCGGCCATCGATGGCGATCTCGCCGCCACTGATGTTCTCCAGCCCCGCGATCATCCGCAGCAGCGTGGATTTGCCGCAACCCGAGGGGCCGACGAGGACGACGAATTCGCCATCCGCGATCTCCACGTCGACGCCGTGCAGGATGCGCGTGGTGCCGAAGGATTTGAGCGCCTGACGCACCGAAACCGTTGCCATACCGTCTCCTGGCTCCCCCTGGCGCGCCACCTTGCCGGGGCTGCGCAGTCGAAAGCTACACACGCCTCTGCGAAGCGCGCAACCTCGCCCGCGCCCGGTCGAGGTTGGCTTTGCCGGGCTAAGGCCGCGCGAGCGTCACGTGCCGCACCGATGCTGCATGGCAGCAAGCGCCCGCCTCAGGCGCGCATCAGCGCCTCGGCCGCCGCCACGATCTTCGCCGTATCCACCTTCAGCGCATCCTCCAGCGGTGGCGAGAAGGGCACCGGCACCCGCGCCTGCCCGAGCCGCGCCACAGCCTTCACGCCCTGCGTGCCGAGCCGCTCCACGACACGGGCCACCACCTCCCCGCCGAAGCCGCCGGTGGTCACCGCCTCATGCACCACCAGCAGCCGCCCGGTGCGCCGCACGGACTCGACCACGGCGTCCTCATCCCACGGCCACAGCGTCCGCAGATCCAGCACATCCGCCGCGATGCCCCGCGCCGCCAGCATCTCCGCCGCCTCCTCCACCTGCGGCACGATGGCGGACCACGTCACCAGCGTCAGGTCGCCACCGGCCCGCGCGTGCCGCGCCTGGCCGAACGGAATCGGCTCGATCACCTCCGCCACCTCGCCCACCAGCGGAAACAGGTTCTTCGGGTCGAAGAACAGCACCGGGTCGTCGCTGCGGATCGCCGAGACCAGCAGGCCCGCCACATCCGCGGGCGTCGACGGCACCGCCACCACCAGACCCGGAATATGCGTGAACCAGCTCTCCAGCGTCTGCGAATGCTGCGCCGCGGAATTGCGCCAGATGCCGTGCGGCATGCGGATCACCACCGCCGGCCGCGCCTGGCCGCCGAACATGTAGCGCACCTTGGCGACCTGGTTCACCAGCTCGTCCATCGCGCACATGACGAAGTCGAAGATCCGCATCTCGATGATCGGCCGCGTGCCGACCAGCGCCGCACCAAGCCCGGCGCCCATGATGACGCTTTCGCTGATCGGGGTGGAGACGATGCGGGCCTCGCCGAACTCCTCCAGGAAGCCGCGATACTGCCCGAACAGCCCGCCGCGCGCGACATCCTCGCCCAGCACCCAGATGCTGGGATCGCGCCGCATCTCCTGCTGCGCGGCCAGCCGGGCGGCTTCCACCAACGTGATCATGGCCATCTCAGGCGGCTCCCCGCTGGCTAGCTGGGCCCTGCACGTCTTCCCAGGCCACGGCCGGGTCCGGCCAGGGCGCCGTCAGCGCCGCCGCCCGCGCGGCCGACATTTCCCCGAACGCCTCGCCGCGCACCGCCTCCAGCGTCGCCTCCGCCACGCCCTCCGCCGCCAGCCGCGCGGCCAGCCGCCCGATCGGCTCCGCCGCCCGCGCCGCCGCCACATCCTCCGCGCGCCGCCAGGCCGCCGGGTCGCTGCTGGTATGCCCGGTGATGCGATAGGTCGTGGCGTGCAGCAATTGCGGCCCCGATCCGCCGCGAATCTCCGCCACCAGGCGCGACGCCGCCGCATCCACCGCCGCCGCGTCGTTGCCGTCGACGCTCAGCGCCGGCACGCCCAGCGCCTCGGACCGTGCCGCGACGCCCGGCCCCGCCGTCACGCTCGCGGTCGCGGTGAAGGCCGCCACGCCATTGTCCTCGCAGACAAACAGCACCGGCAGCCGGTACAGCGCCGCCCAGTTCAGCCCCTCCAGGAACGGACCGCGGTTGATCGCGCCGTCGCCGAAGAAGCAGGCGACGATCGAATCCCGCCCGAGCAGCTTCAGCCCCTGCGCCGCCCCCACCGCGATCGGGATGCCCCCTGCCACCACGCCATTGGCGCCCAGCATGCCGACGCTGAAATCCGCGATGTGCATGGACCCGCCCTTGCCGCGGCAATGCCCGCCGGCGCGGCCGAACAGCTCCTCCATCATGCCGGACACGCCCGCGCCCTTGGCCAGCGCATGCCCGTGCCCGCGATGGTTGGAGGTGATGCGGTCATCCCGCCGCAGGTTCAGGCAGACCCCCGCCGCCACCGCCTCCTGCCCGACCGAGACATGCAGCGGCCCGGGAATCTCCCCCGCCTTGTGCGCCGCCTGGGCGGTCTCCTCGAAAGCGCGGATGCGGCACATCATCGTATAGAGCGCCAGCAATCGCGCGCGGTTGTCGCCCGTCCCGGTCATTCGGCCACCCCGTTTCCCCGCCCCCGCGTGATGGGGGGCTTGCGGAGCATGCGTCAGCGCGCGAAGGAATCAAGCCGGGGGAGGTACAAAGCATGTCGGATGCCGCGCCGCTGGTGCTGGACAGCGTGACGCAACTGGACGCCAGTTCGCGCGGCCTGGTCGCCTGCTGCGCCAGCCATGGCGGCGTCTATGCCGCCTGGTACGCCGCCCGCCTCGGCGTCGCCGGGCTGATCCTGCACGATGCCGGCATCGGCCGCGAAAGGGCAGGGGTCGGCGGGCTGGACTGGCTGGAGGGTCGCTTCGTCCCCGCTGCCGCCGTATCCCACCACTCCGCCCGGATCGGCGATGGCGCGGACATGCTGGCGCGTGGCGTGCTGTCCCTCGTCAACGGCCCGGCCACGGCGCTCGGCCTGGTGCCCGGCATGTCGGTGCGCGCCGCCATGGCCCGCCTGATCGCCGCCCGCCTGCCGGCTGCCGAGGCGCCCGGCGCCAAGGACGAGGCGCGGCGCGAAATCACCACGGATGGCCCCCTCCGCATCATCGCGCTCGATTCCAACGGCCTGGTGACGCAGGAGGATGCCGGCCACATCGTCGTCACCGGCTCGCATGGCGGCCTGCTCGGCGGCAAGCCGGCCAGCGCGGTGAAGGCCGATGTCTTCGCCGCCATCTACAACGACGCCGGCATCGGCATCGATGGCGCCGGCACCTCCCGCCTCCCGGCGCTCGCCGCCCGCGGCATCGCCGGCGCCACCGTCTCCTGCTTCTCCGCCCGCATCGGCGATGGCATGAGCAGCTGGGAAGACGGCTACGTCTCCGCCCTGAACGAGGTCGCCATCCGTCGTGGCGGCCGCATCGGCCATTCCACCCGCGACCTCGTCGCCTGCCTGCTGGAGAGCCTGTGACCATGTCCGCGAACGCCACCCGCCGCATGACCGGCGGCGCCGCCCTGGCCGAGATGCTGAAGCTGCACGAATCCGGCCCGATGTTCGGCATGGGCGGGTTTCAGCTACTGCCGTTCTACGAAGCCTGCCGGGTCCTCGGCGTACAGCACCACCTCATCAACGACGAGCGCTGCGGCGCCTTCGCGGCGGATGCCTATGCCCGCGTCACCAACCGCCCCGGCCTGGTGGACGGCACCCTCGGCCCGGGTGCGACGAACCTGGCGACCGGCCTGGCCGAGGCCTTCAACGCCGGCATGCCGATGGTCGCCATCATCGGCGACGCCAACCGCCAGCACGCCTGGAAGAACATGACGCAGGAGGCACGGCAATTCGACGTGCTGCGCCCGCTGGTCAAGGAAGCGATCCGCGTCGAGGTCATCTCCCGCATCCCCGAGCACATCCGCCGCGCCTTCGCCGTCGCCACCTCCGGCCGCCCCGGCCCGGTGCTGCTCGCGGTGCCGGAGGATGTGGCGCATGGCGAACATGATTTCGACGCCGGCGACTTCTGGTTCGACCCGGGCACGCTGCGCGCCCAGTCCCGCCGATCCCGCCCGGCGCAGGACGATCTGTCCCGCGCCGCAGCGCTGCTGGCCAAGGCCCAGCGCCCCTTGATCCTGGCAGGCGGCGGCATCCATATCAGCGAGGCGCACGAGGCCCTGCTGGCCCTGGCCGAATCGCAGGGCATTCCCGTCGCCCACACCATGTCCGGCAAGGGCGCCATCGGCTGCAACCACGCGCTGTCCGCCGGCGTCTTCGGCCGCTACTCCCGCATCGCCAACGACCTGATCGGGATGAGCGACTGCCTGCTGGTCGTCGGCTGCAAGCTCGGCGAGATCGCCACCAAGCGCTTCACCCTCATCCCGCCCGGCGTGCCGCTGATCCACGCCGACATCGTCGCCGAGGAAATCGGCCGCACCACCCGCCAGGACGTGGCCCTCGTCGGCGACGCCCGCTGCACGCTGGAGGATCTGCACGCCGCCCTCGGCCGCCACACCGACCGCCGCGCCGAATGGTGCGCGGAGGTGCCGCGGCGCATGGCCGCCTGGCTCGAATCCGCGAAGGACCGGCTGGAATCCGTCGAGACGCCGATCAATGTCGGCCGCCTGATGGGCGAGTTGAACCGCATCCTGCCGGAAGACGCCGTGCTGGTCGCCGATGGCGGCTTCGCCGGCCATTGGGGCGGCCTGCTGTTCGACACCAAGCGCGCCGGCCGCGGCTTCGTCGCCGATCGCGGCTTCGCCTCCATCGGCTACGGCGTGCCCGGCGGCATCGGCGCACAGATCGGCGTCGGCCCGAAGCGCCGCGTGGTCGCGCTGACCGGCGATGGCGGCTTCAACATGTCGATGGGCGACCTGGAGACCGCGCGCCGCGTCGGCGCCCCCATCGTCGCCTGCATCTTCAACAACGCCGCCTCCGGCTACGTGAAGGCCCTGCAGCACGCCGTCTTCGGCCCCGGCAGCTACCAGTCCAGCGACCTGGTCGAGATGAATTATTCCGACATTGCCAACACCATGGGCTGCAAGGGCATCCGCGTCGAGGACCCCGAGAAGCTGGCCGGCGCGCTGCGCACCGGCCTCGAGAACACGGACACGCCGACGATCCTCGATATCGTCGTGACGCGCGACCCGGCGAAGATGCTGCCCGCCGCCGACAACCGCACCCTGAAGGTCGAAAAAGGCGACAGGCCCGTCTGATGCCCCCCGCCACCGCCGATAGCCCTCTCCCCCCACTTCCGGGGGGAGGAGCGCCGTCGCAGTGCGACGTCGGGGTGAGGGGGCCTCGCGCCACCGCCATGAATCTCGGCCGCCTCCTCACCCAGACCGCCCGCCGCCTCCCCGACCACCCCGCCCTGGTCTGGCGCGACCGCACATGGACCTTCGCGGACCTCGACGCCCGCGTGGACCGCCTGGCCCAGGCGCTCCGCGCCCTCGGCGTCGCCAAGGGCGACCGTGTGCTGGTGCACTCCCGCAACACCAACGCGATGTTCGAATCGACCTTCGCCTGCTTCAAGATCGGCGCCGTCTGGGTCCCCACCAACTACCGCCTGACCCCCGCCGAGGTGTCCTACCTGGGCGCCTCCTCCCGCGCCGTCGTCCTGCTGCGCGACGGTGGCTTCACCGCGCATGCCGAGGCGGTGCGCGACGCCAACCCGCATCTGCGCCACGTCATCGCCGTGGGCGATGCCGGGGCAGGGGAGCACGACTACGAAACCCTGCTCGCCGCCGCCACGCCGCCGCCGCCGGACCACGAGGCCGATGTCGAACACGCCGACCCCTGCTGGTTCTTCTACACCTCCGGCACCACCGGCCGCCCCAAGGCGGCAGTTCTGACGCACGGCCAGATGGCCTTCGTGGTAACCAACCACCTGGCCGACCTGATGCCCGGCACCACCGAACGCGACGCCTCCCTCGTCGTCGCGCCGCTGTCGCACGGCGCCGGCATCCACCAGCTGGCCCAGGTCGCGCGCGGCGCCGCCACCATCCTGCTGCCCGGCGAGAAGCTGGACCCCGAGGACGCCTTCACGCTCATCGCCCGCCACCGCGCCAGCAACATGTTCACCGTGCCGACGATCCTGACGGCCCTGGTCCGCCACCCGGCCGCCGACCGCCACGACCATTCCAGCCTGCGCCACGTCATCTACGCCGGCGCGCCCATGTATGCCGCCGACCAGCAGGAAGCGCTGGCGAAGCTCGGCCCCTGCCTGGTGCAGTATTTCGGCCTCGGCGAAGTCACCGGCAACATCACCGTCCTGCGCCCCGACCAGCACGGGCCGGAGAACGCCGGAAGCTGCGGCACCGCCCGCACGGGCATGGACATTTCCATCCAGTCCGAGGACGGCGCGCGCCTGCCGCCCGGCGAGATCGGCGAGATCTGCGTCCGCGGCCCCGCCGTCTTCGCCGGCTACTTCGAGAACGACGAGGCGAACGCGAAGGCCTTCGCCGGCGGCTGGTTCCACACCGGCGACCTCGGCCGCCTCGATGCCCGCGGCTTCCTGTTCATCACCGGCCGCGGCTCGGACATGTACATCTCCGGCGGCTCCAACGTGTATCCGCGCGAGGCCGAGGAGGCGATCCTGACGCATGCCGCCGTGGCCGAGGTCGCGGTCGTCGGCCTGCCGCACCCGAAATGGGGCGAGGCCGGCGTCGCCTGCCTCGTCTGCCGCGAGGGCTTGTCGGTGACCGAGGCCGAGATCCTCGCCCACCTCGCCCCCCGCCTCGCCCGCTACAAGCAGCCGCTGCGCGTCGTGGTCTGGGACGCCCTGCCCAAATCCGGCTACGGCAAGGTCCCGAAATCCCTCATCCGCGCCCGCCTCGCCGAGGACGACATCAGCTTCTGATCCCTCTCCCGCTTGCGGGAGAGGGTGGCCGCGCAGCGGCCGGGTGAGGGCCTGCGCTACCTCCGCCGCCCCGCCACATACCGCGCCCCCTCCGCCCCCGCGACCTCCGCATGCCGCGCATCCCGCGCCACCTCGAACACCGCCCCCGCCGGATAGGCCCGCCGCGCTCCGCCCTGTTCCAGCACCAGCTCCCCCGCCAGGATCAGCAACCTGGCATCGAACGGATGCGCATGCTCCGGCGTCGCCTCCCCCGCCGCCAGGCTGCGCTCCACCGTCTCGCCGAAGCCATCCCGCGCCAGCCCCGCCTCGAACGCCGCCCGCTCCATCGCCGCCTCCCTTGCCCCGCCGCCAAACCGGTCTAGCCTGGGCTCAACTATCGCCCGGAGCCGCCGATGACCGCCACCCTCTTCGCCAACGCCCGCCTGCTCGACGGCACCACCGATGCCGAGGGCCATGTGCTGGTCGAGGACGGCCGGATCCGGGAGGTCTCCGACAAGCCGCTGAACTTGGCTGCCGCCCGCACCGTCGACCTGCGCGGCCGCACCCTGATGCCCGGCCTGATCGACGCGCATGTCCACGTCATCGCCTCCGAGGTGAACCTCGCCCGCCACGCCCTGCTGCCGGATGCCCTGGTCGCCTTCCGCGCGGCCAGGATCATGCACGGCATGCTGATGCGCGGCTTCACCACGCTGCGCGACCTCGGCGGCGCCACCAACGGCCTGCGCCTCGCCCGCGACGAGGGCCATTTCGACGCGCCCCGCATGATCATCTGCGGCAAGGCGATCTCCGCCACCGGCGGCCACAGCGACGGCCGCGGCCGGCACGACAGCCGCGACATGGCCTATCTGGAGGCCCGACTCGGCTGCCTCGGCCGCCTCGCCGATGGCGTCGATGCCGTGCGCCGCGCCTGCCGGGAGGAGATCAAGGCCGGCGCGGACTACATAAAGATCATGGCCAACGGCGGCGTCGCCTCCCCCACCGATCCCATCGCCTTCCTCGGCTACTCCAAGGACGAGATGCGCGCCGCGGTCGAGGAAGCCGCCATGGCGCAGACCTATGTCGCCGCCCACCTCTACACGGACGAGGCGATCGCCCGCGCCGTGGAATGCGGCGTGCACAGCCTGGAGCACTGCAACCTGATCACGGAGGCCACCGCCCGCACCGCCGCCAAGGCCGGCGCCATCGCCTGCCCGACACTCGTGACCTACGAGGCGCTGAAGTCGGAGGGCGCCTCGCTCGGCCTCGATGCCGTCAGCGTCGGCAAGATCGACACGGTGCGGCTGGCCGGCCTCGAAAGCCTTGAGAGGATGCACCGCGCCGGCCTGACCATGGCCTTCGGCACCGATCTGCTCGGCGAGATGCACCGCCACCAGTCGGACGAGTTCACCATCCGTGGCCGCGTCCTGCCCGCCATCGAGGTGATCCGCAGCACCACGATCCACGCCGCGAAGCTGCTGCGCATGGAGGGCCAAATCGGCACCCTCGCCACCGGCGCCTTCGCCGATTTGATCGTGGTCGATGGCGACCCGCTGAAGGATCTTTCCCTCCTGACCGGCCAGGGGCGTCACATGCCCGCCATCATGCTCGACGGCCGCTTCGTGAAGGACCAGCTTGCCGCATGATCGCGCCGGAGGACCGCATCCCGCACGCCCCGCTGCCGTTCCGCCCCAGGCTCACCTGGCCGAACGACGCGCGGCTGGCGGTCTGGGTCTGTCCGAACATCGAGCATTACGAGTTCCTGCCCGCCCAGCAGGGCAGCCCGCGCGACCCCTGGCCCCGCACGCCGCATCCGGACGTGCTGTCCTATTCCCTGAAGGACTACGGCAACCGCGCCGGTGTCTGGCGGATGATGCAGGTGCTGGACCTGCACGGCATCCGCGGCAGCGTCTCCTTCAGCATGGCGGTCGGGGAGATGTTCCCCGAGATCCTCGACGCCATGCTGACCCGCGACTGGGACGTGTTCAGCCACGGGCTGTTCAACACCCGCTACCACTGGAACCTGCCCGAGGACGCCGAGCGCGCCGAGATCGAGGCCAGCGTCGAAGCCTGGCGCCGCATGACGGGGAAGCAGTTGCGCGGCTGGTTCTCCCCCGCCGCCTCCAACACCCTGCTGACGCCCGACCTCGTCGTGGAAGCCGGCATCTCCTACCTCTGCGACTTCTATCACGACGACCAGCCGACCCCGATCCGCACCCGCACCGGCCGCCTGATCTCGCTGCCCTACACCATGGATCTGAACGACGCGGTGATGATCGGCGCCGGCGCCGCGGAGGGCGAGGATTTCCTGCGCGCCGGACTCGACATGTTCGAGACGCTCTACGCCGAAGGTGCGACGCAGCCGCGCGTCATGTGCATCGCCCTGCACCCCTACATCATGGGCCGCCCCCACCGCATCCGCTTCCTCGACCAGCTCCTGGCCCACATCCGCCGCCACGACGGCATCTGGTTCGCCACCGGCGCCGAAATGGCCGACTGGTATTTCGCGCATCACTACGAAAAAGCCCTCTCCCCCCGCTCGGGGGGAGAGGGTTGGGTGAGGGGGGCTGCGGGGCTCGAACAGGGCTCATCTCCCCGATGACCCACCCCGGCCCCGACCACGCCCTGCACCCCTTCAGCTCGCAGCCATCCCGCCCCGATTTCCGCTGGCCCGGTGGCACAAAGCTCGCCGTCTACCTGCTGCTGCATCTCGAGCACACCGAGATCACGCCCCCCGCCGACAGCCACCGCGACCCCCGCTTCCGCGGCGCCTTCTTCAGCGGCTCCCCGGACTGGACCGGATACACCCAGCGCGACTACGGCAACCGCATCGGCGCCTGGCGCATCCTGAACCTGCTCGATGCCCTGCACCTGCCGGCCTCCGTCGCCGTCAACCTGATGGCCGCGGAACGCCACCCCGAACTCATCGCCGCCTGCCGCGAGCGCGGCTACGAACCCGTCGCGCACGGCATATCTGCCAGCCGCATGACCACCTCCCGCCTCACCGAGACCGAGGAAGCCGCCGGCATCGCCTCGGTGCGGGACGCGCTCGCGAAAATCTGGCCCGGCGCCACTGGTTGGCTCGGCCAGGACCACGGCGCCACCGCCGCCACCACGCGCCTGCTGGCCGAGGCCGGCTTCACCTACGGCCTGGACTGGGCGAATGACGACGAGCCCTACCTGCACGCCTCCGGCCTGCTCGCCCTGCCGCCGCCCGCCGAATGGGACGATGTCCAGACCCTGCACCTGCGGCGCGTCCCGGTGACGCGCTGGCCGGCCCTGGTGGCGGAGGCGCTGGACCGCCTGCTGGCCGAACCCCGCGGCGGCCGCGTGCTCGGGCTTGGCATCCACCCCTGGCTGTTCGGCGCCCCCCACCGCATCCGCTACCTGGCCGAGTCGCTCTCCGACCTCGCGCGCCGGACGGACCTGCACCTCGCGACGGCGGGACAACTGGCGGCAGAGGCCCGCGCCGCCCTCAGATGAACTGCCCGCGCAGGAATCCCAGCGCGGGCAGGGGGCTCCAGCCCTTCGGCAGATCGGCGCGGCGGACCGGCGCCACGCTGTAATGCGGCACCGGCTGCTTCGACCGCCGCAGGAAATCCTCATAGGCCGAGACCTGCTGCGCCCGCCACGCCCGGTCCTCCAGCGCCGCCATCCGGCTGCGGTAGACATTGGCGACGCGCGACTTCCGCCCGGCGGTGGCGATCACCGCCCAGAGCGTGTCCTCCTCTCGGGCGCCGGGGCTCACGGCGCCGATCATGGCGGCTGGGTTCACCGCCTCAGGCTCGCAAACCCGCCGGCCCCCGGTCAAGCACCACGCTTGTCTCTTTCCCGGGCCGTCGCGCCATGGGATCAAACCGCAAGCCAAGGAGACGCGCGCGCATGATCGACCTCTACACCTGGAACACGCCGAACGGCCGCAAGATCTCGGTCGCCCTGGAGGAAATGGGGCTGCCCTACGCCGTCCACACGGTGAACATCTCCAAGAACGAGCAGTTCGAGCCCGCGTTCCTGAAAATCTCCCCGAACAACCGCATCCCCGCGATCATCGACCCGGACGGCCCCGGCGGCACCCCGATCAGCGTCTTCGAATCCGGCGCGATCCTGCTGTACCTCGCCGAGAAAACCGGGAAATTCATGCCGAAGGACCCGCGCGGCAAGGTCGAGGTCACCGAATGGCTGATGTGGCAGATGGGCGGCTTCGGCCCGATGCCCGGCCAGGTCCACCACTTCCTGATGCAGCCCGAGGGCCCGGCCCGCGACTACGGCTTCAACCGCTACCACACGGAGACCAAGCGCCTGTACGGCGTGCTGGACCGCCGCCTCGCCGGCCGCGATTTCGTGGCGGGCGAACTCAGCATCGCGGACTTCGCCATCCTCGGCTGGGCCTGGCGGCATGAGCGCCACATGGTCCCCTTCGACGACCTGCCCAACGTCGCCGCCTGGTACGACCGCCTGATGTCCCGCCCCGCCACCCAGCGCGGCTTCGAAATCCCCTTGTCGTAACAAAAGCCCTCTCCCCCCGCTTGGGGGGAGAGGGTTGGGTGAGGGGGGCCTCCCTACCGTCGCAACCTTGCCAGGCTGTCGCCGGAAGCCGCCGCCGCAATCCCCTCCAAATCCGCCGGCAGCAGCAGCCTCTCCGCCGCCAGCCGCTCCGCCGCCGCCTTCACCGCCGCCACATAGGCCTCCGGCGTCGCATACCGCTCGGCCAGCGATGGCCGCGGGTCCCCCGCCGCCTCCCGCTCCGCCCGCGTCGCCGCGAACGGCACCACCGCGCCCGTGTTGTAGCACAGCGCCCCCTCCGCAAACCCCGCCGAGCGCGGGTTCCACCCGGTGTAGGTCGCCCTCGGCACGTCGATCACCGGCGTCCGCAGCCCGCCCACCGCATTGCCATCCGCATCCACCCGCGGCACCAGCACCACGTATTCCCCGCGCACCACCGGCGGGATCACCTCATTGTCCACCAGTTGCGCCGGCCCCACCGTGCCGCGGTAGCCCAGCGCCGGGATTGCGGGATAGGCGCCCTCCACCGGCACCAGCGTGCCATGCGCCCGCATCGGGAAGCGGCTGGCCGGCGGCTCCACCCCCTCCCGCACCCAGGCTTCCATCGCCACCAGCAGCGCCCGCATCGGGGCGCCGGCCTGCAGCGGGTTCACCGGCAGGGCACAGCGGTTGATCCGGTTGGCCACCGCCGTCACCGGCGCGAAATGCGGATGCCCGGTCAGCGCATAGGCCCGCACCTCCGGCGGCAGGTCCAGGTGGTTGCCCTGCGTATCCGTCACCAGCAGCGAGGCGCGCGCGCCCCAGAACTCATACTCGCTGTCGGTCTGCATGATGCGCGGGCAGGTGGCGCTGACGCGGCAGCGCAGCAGCAGCCCGTCGCGCCGCCCGGTCAGGTGGTCCTCCGTCACCGCATAGGTGAAGGGGAACTGGTCGGCCGGGTAATGCCGGTCCGCATGCGGCGTCGGGTTGCGGCCAGGCTGGGCGAAGCGCGCATTGGTGTAGCTGCGCCGCGTGCCCGGGATATGCGGCAGCATCGCCTCATACACCTGGCGGCCGCGCTCATCCTCGTTGAACCCGAGATACAGGTAGTCCCGCACCATCCGCCCGGATTGCGAGATGCCGTGCAGCACCGCCCGGTCCACCACGACCCGCCCGCCCACCGCCAGCGGGTTCGCCGCGCCCCGCTCCCGCCGCAGGAAGGTCGCCACGTCCCGCACCGCCGCGAAGGCGATGCCCTGCACGGTGGGGTCCTTCGCCGTGTAGATGAATTCATACAGCGCCCCGGCATCAAGCCCCGGCGGCCGCGTGATCTCGATCCGCTGCGGGTCCAGGAAGCGGAAGGACAGCCCGGCCGGCGTCTCCCGCGCATCCCCGGCCTGGACCCGCGCGGTGATCGTCGCGCCCGCCTCGCTGGCTGCCGGATAGGTCAGCCGCACGGTCACCGGGCTGGTGGTGTTGTCGAACAGGAACTCCTCGCGCGACCGCGCCGTGACGCCCGGCACCACCGGCGCCTCCAGCCGCAGCCCGGCGCCGCGGCCCTCGCCCGGCGGGATGTCGGCCTGCCAGCCGACCCAGACCATGGTGTAGCCCTGGCGCATCAGGAAGCCGTTGCCCGGCTCCCGGTTCAGCAGCAGCGCGTTGACGGCGCCATCATTGTACAGCGCCCCCATCAGCTCCCGCCCGCGATTCGGCACCTCCACGATCATCGTGCCGTTGCCGCGCAGCGGCTCCGCCGGCCGCAGGATCACCACCTCCGTCACCGCCTCGACGCGCCCCTGCGCGTTGCGCGGCGCGCGGTCCAGGTCGACGATCACAGCGTTGCGCGGGTCCGCCGGGTCCAGCGACAGGGTCGCCCGCGCCGCGATCCGCTCGTACCGCCCGGCTTCGCCGAAGGACTGCCCGTTGAAGGCCGGCTCCGCCGCGCCGGTGATCTCGAAGCGCGAGACCTCGGCGGCCGCAGGGGCCACCCAGCCGAAAACGCCCGCCAGGGCCAAGGCGCCGATCCGCATCTGTCGTTCCCCCCGCAGCCCTTGCCGGGCCGATCATTGTCCTGCCGTGAAGCTTGTTCCCGCCACCAGCGCCACGCAAGCATCACGCCGCGCAGCCGCTTGCTCCGCCGCCCCCAGCCCGCTAGAACCCCCCGGCATACGTCGTGCAACTTCACACCCTGAGGAGGGGTGGCCGAGTGGCTGAAGGCGACGGTTTGCTAAACCGTTATAGGGGTAAAACCCTATCGAGGGTTCGAATCCCTTCCCCTCCTCCACGCCTGGTCATCCCGCACTGGTTCAAGCAGCGCCCACGCGCGCCTCGTGGGTTGCGATAGACGCCATCAATCGTCTCGTTCGATTCTTGGTCATTCCCTTTCCTGCGGATTTGGCTACCTAAGGCGTGATGGCTGAGGGATCATGCCCCAGCCGCCCCGGACCCCGGGGTCATGCCACTTCCCAGGCGCCGGCCCGCACCATCGGCCAGCGCCACGACGCCAGGAAAGGTCAACAAAATGGACGGAAACAGCGGCCCGATCGCCGGCAAGTGCCCGGTGATGCATGGCGCCCCCAAGAACGCGACCTTCGCCGGCCGGTCCAACCGCGACTGGTGGCCGAACCAGCTCAACCTCCGCATCCTGCACCAGAATTCCGCCCTGTCGGACCCGATGGGCCCGGCCTTCAACTACGCCGAGAAGTTCAAGACGCTGGACCTGGAGGCGGTGCGCCAGGACCTCTACGCGCTGATGACGGACAGCCAGGAGTGGTGGCCCGCCGACTACGGCCATTACGGCCCGTTCTTCATCCGCATGGCCTGGCACAGCGCCGGCACCTACCGCACCGGCGATGGCCGCGGCGGCGCCTCCTCCGGCACCCTGCGCTTCGCCCCCCTGAACAGCTGGCCGGACAACGGCAACCTGGACAAGGCGCGCCGCCTGCTGTGGCCGATCAAGCAGAAATACGGCGATGCGCTGTCCTGGGCGGACCTCATGGTCCTCACCGGCAACTGCGCGCTCGAATCCATGGGCTTCAAGACCTTCGGCTTCGGCGGCGGCCGCGCCGACATCTGGGAGCCGGAGGAAGACATCTACTGGGGCAACGAGGACACCTGGCTCGGCGACAAGCGCTACACCGGTGACCGCGCGCTGGAAAACCCGCTCGCCGCCGTGCAGATGGGCCTGATCTACGTGAACCCGGAAGGCCCGAACGGCCAGCCGGACCCGATGGCCTCCGCCCGCGACATCCGCGAGACCTTCGCGCGCATGGCGATGAACGACGAGGAAACGGTGGCTCTCGCCGCCGGCGGCCACACCTTCGGCAAGTGCCACGGCGCCGGCGACGCCGCGCTGGTCGGCCGCGAACCCGAGGGTGCGAGCATCGAGGAGATGGGCCTCGGCTGGAAGAACGCCTTCGGCACCGGCAAGGGTGTCCACACCATCACCAGCGGCATCGAGGGCGCCTGGACCAACAACCCGACGCAGTGGGACAACGGCTACTTCGACAACCTGCTGAACTACGAGTGGGAGCTGACGAAGAGCCCCGCCGGCGCCTGGCAGTGGACCCCGGTGAACCCGGAAGCCGCCGGCACCGTGCCGGATGCGCATGACCCGTCGAAGCGCCACGCGCCGATGATGACGACGGCCGACATGGCGCTGAAGACGGACCCGGCCTACCTGGAAATCTCCAAGCGCTTCCACGCGAACCCCGACCAGTTCGCCGATGCCTTCGCCCGCGCCTGGTACAAGCTGACGCATCGCGACATGGGCCCGCCCGCCCGCTACCTCGGCCCGCTCGTGCCGTCCGAGGAGCTGATCTGGCAGGACCCGGTCCCGCCGGTGACGCATCCGCTGGTCGATTCGCAGGACGTGGCTGCGCTGAAGTCGCGCATCCTCGCCTCCGGCCTGTCGATCCCGCAGCTCGTCGCCACCGCCTGGGCCTCCGCCTCCACCTACCGCGCCTCCGACAAGCGCGGCGGCGCCAACGGCGCGCGCCTCCGCCTGGCGCCGCAGAAGGACTGGGAGGTGAACGAACCCGCCCAGCTCGCCACCGTGCTGACGACGCTGGAGGACATCCAGAAATCCTTCAATGCATCCCAGCCCGGCGGCAAGCAGGTCTCGCTCGCCGACCTCATCGTGCTCGCCGGTTGCGCCGCGGTGGAGAAGGCGGCGCACAACGCCGGCCACGACGTGCAGGTGCCCTTCACCCCGGGCCGCACCGATGCGTCGCAGGAGCAGACGGATGTCGACAGCTTCGGCGTGCTGGATCCGACGGCGGATGGCTTCCGCAACTACCTGAAGACCAACTACAGCGTCTCGGCGGAGGAACTGCTGGTCGATCGCGCCCAGCTTCTGACTTTGACGGCGCCGGAGATGACGGTCCTCATCGGCGGCCTGCGTTCGCTGAACGCCAACGTCGCCGGGTCGCGGCACGGCGTCTTCACGCAGCGGATGGATGCGCTGACCAACGACTTCTTCACCAACCTGCTGGACATGGGCACCGCCTGGAGCCCCGCCAGCGACGCGGCGGACGTCTTCGAAGGCCGCGACCGCAAGACCGGCGCGGTGAAGTGGACCGGCACCCGCGTCGACCTGGTCTTCGGCTCCAACTCCCAGCTCCGCGCCCTGGCCGAGGTCTATGCCAGCAACGGCGCGGAGGCGAAGTTCGTGAAGGATTTCGTCGCCGCCTGGACCAAGGTCATGAACCTCGACCGCTTCGACCTGGCCTGACGCCTTCTCCCTCTCCCCCCACGGGGGGAGAGGGTCGGGGTGATGGGGGGGCCTGCCAATCAGGCGGCCGAAGCGGGCAATCCGCGAAGCCTCATCCTGTTCTATCGCACATGGCGCTGGCGTCACGCGCCCCCTCACCCAACCCTCTCCCCCCCGGGGGGAGAGGGCTCCTCGGGCATCAGGCGTGCAGCCCCGGCGCCTCCTGCCCGGTCCGCGCCACATACTCCGTGTACCCGCCATCATACTGGTGCAGCCCCTCCGGCGTCAGCTCCAGCACCCGGTTCGACAGCGCCGCCAGAAAATGCCGGTCGTGCGAGACGAACAGCATCGTCCCCTCGAACTGCGACAACGCCCCGATCAGCATCTCCTTCGTCGCCATGTCCAGGTGATTGGTCGGCTCGTCCAGCACCAGAAAATTCGGCGGGTCGAACAGCATCGTCGCCATCACCAGCCGCGCCTTCTCGCCCCCCGACAGCACCCGGCAGCGCTTCTCCACCTCATCGCCCGAAAATCCGAAGCAGCCGGCCAGCGACCGCAGCGCGCCCTGTCCCGCGCGCGGAAACGCATTTTCGAGCGACTGGAACACGCTCAATTCGCCATCCAGAAGGTCCATCGCGTGCTGCGCAAAGTAACCCAGCTTCACGCTGCCCCCGAGCGTCACGGTCCCCGCATCCGGCTCGGTCGATCCCGTCACCAGCTTCAGCAGCGTGGATTTGCCCGCGCCGTTGATGCCCATGACGCAGCAGCGCTCCCGCCGCCGCACCAGCAGGTCCAGCCCGTCATAGATCACGCGCTGGCCGTAGCGCTTGTGCACGCCCTGCAGCTTCGCCACGTCGTCACCGGACCGCGGCGCCGGCGGCAGGTCGAACATCACCGTCTGGCGCCGCTTCGGCGGCTCCACCCGGTCGATTTTCTCCAGCTTCTTCACCCGGCTCTGCACCTGCGCCGCGTGGCTGGCGCGCGCCTTGAAGCGCTCGATGAAGTTGATCTCCTTCGCCAGCATCGCCTGCTGCCGTTCGAACTGCGCCTGCTGCTGCTTGTCGGCCATCGCGCGCTGCTGTTCGTAGAATTCGTAGCCGCCGGAATAGGCGGTCAGCGTGCCGCCATCGATCTCGATGATCTTGTTGACGATGCGCTTCATGAATTCGCGGTCGTGCGAGGTCATCAGCAGCGCGCCGTCATAGCCGGTCAGGAAGGTCTCCAGCCAGATCAGGCTTTCCAGGTCCAGGTGGTTGCTCGGTTCGTCCAGCAGCATCACGTCCGGCCGCATCAGCAGGATGCGCGCCAGCGCGACCCGCATCTTCCAGCCGCCGGACAGCGCGCCGACATCACCGTCCATCATCTCCTGGCTGAAACTGAGCCCGGCCAGCACTTCCCGCGCCCGCCCGTCCAGCGCGTAGCCGTCGAGTTCCTCGAACCGCGCCTGCACCTCGCCGAAGCGCTCGATGATGCGATCGAGGTCATGCGCCTGGTCCGGGTCCGCCATCGCCGCTTCCAACGCGGACAGCTCCGCCGCCACGGTGCTGACGGCGCCGGCGCCGTCCATCACCTCGGCGACGGCGCTGCGGCCCGACATCTCGCCGACATCCTGGCTGAAGAAGCCGATGCTGACGCCGCGGTCGACCAGCACGATCCCCTCATCCGGCGGCTCCTGCCCCGTGATCATGCGGAACAGCGTCGTCTTGCCCGCCCCGTTCGGCCCCACCAGCCCGATCTTCTCGCCGCGCTGGAGCGCCGCGGAGGCCTCCACGAAGACAAGCTGCTGGCCGTTCTGCTTGCTGATGTTGTCGAGTCTGATCATGAGGAACCCAGGTCTGCATGCGGTTTGGCCGGCTTATGGCATGCGCCGCCGCGCCTGTCCGTGCGCGAACCCGCGGCGCTGCCTTGCGTTGTGATGCTTCCGATTCCGAACGATCGAAAGGACAGCCCGATGTCATCCCCCGCCACCCAGGAACCCGGCCCCCCGAAGCCGGACCGCAAACCGGACCCCGGCCCCGCGCCGGTCGGCCCCGCCGTCCACCCCACGCCGCAGCAGCCCGCCGAGACGCCGAAGGACCCCGGCAAGGCACCCCCCGGCCCGGCGGTCGAGCACGGCAGCCGCTAGAGCATTTTCAAGTCAGGCGGATACGCCTGACGGCTCGGAAAATGCGCCAAATCAACAGCTAGGGCCGTTTCACCTGTGCATGGCGCAGGTGAAACGGCCCTAGCCCGGTCCCCGTCAAACGCCCTTCAGCCTGCCGCCGACCGGCCACGGCGGCGTTCTCGAGCGCGGAACCTTCGGGGGAAGGGGCACGCAGATGCCGGACCCGGGCACGGACGACAGGGGCCCGCGCATCCGCGGCGGCCGCATGGGTGGCCGGCCTGGTGAACCCCGGCTGGTCGAAATCGAGGTCGGCGCCATCCGCGGCCGCTGACCTCCGAAGCCGGATCAGCGCGGCACCAGGCCCGGCGCGCGCCCCGGCGTGCCGGGCGGCGGGATCACCGGCGTGGTGTTCGGCGCCGGGACCGGCACGCTGCCCTGGATGCCCGGGTCGATGCCCATCGGCGGCCGCACCACGCCCCGCGGCACGCCACCGCCCTCGCGCTCCCCCACGATGTCATTGCCCGTCGGCCCACCGCCCGAGCGGTCCGGCCGGCGCTGGTCGTCCTCGGGCCGTGGCCGCTCGGCTTCCGGCGCAGCCTGGCCGCGCGGGTCCGCCGGGACCGCGGTCTGCGCCAGCGCAGGGCCCGCGGCCAGCGCCGAGACCATCAGCAGGGCCGGGATCATCCTCGCATCCGGCATCATCATCGCCTCCTGGCTGTCAGGACTGAACGTCCGCCAGGCAGGCCCGTTGCCTCAGGGCGCCGGGCCCAGCAGGCTGGAATGCGCCCAGCCCAGCGGCGCGCCATCCTCGCCCACCTGCAGCCAGCCACCCGCCGCCTCGGCATGCACCGTCAGCACCTGGCCGCGCTGCGCCGTCATCAGGATCTCGGCGCTGCCGCTCGGCCCGGCCCGCACCCTTACCGGCGAGATCACCGCCACGCGCCCCTGCGCGCCAGGCTCCGCCACCTGCTCCACCACCGGCAGCGCGCTCATCACCTCCGCCGGGACCAACGCCGGTGCCGGCTGGGGCCCGCGGCAGTAGCGATCCCACGGCCCACCCATCGTCGTGAAGCGCGGCAGGCCCGGCCCGGCTTCCAGGATCACCATGGGGGCACGGGCCTGCGGCGGCGCCCGGCCGTCCCGCACCGCCACGGCGATGGCGGCCGCATCGGCCCGGTACAGCAGCACGCGCGCGACAACGGGCTGACCCTCCAGCGTGCCGCACACCGCCACCTCATCCGGCTGCCCCGCCGCATGCAGCACGACGCCCGACAGATCGGCGGAGGCCCGCGCCTCCCGCAGATGCGCGCGCACCGCCGCCACCGCCCGCGCTTCCTCCTCCACCGGATGCCCGCTGGCCCCCATCGGCATGGGCGCGGAGGTCGCCTCCCCACCCGGCGCACCGACGCGCCCGCCACCGAATGCGAGCGCGCCGACCCCGCCGGCAATGACCACCGCCAATACGAAAGCGGCTTTCGGAAACGCCATGGCAGCCCAATTCCCCGTCGCGCAAAGTTTCGTCGCGCATTTGCTGGTCGCGCACCGGATGATGCGCCTGCCTCAACAACGTTCCGCACCGCGGGAAGTTCGCCGACCACGCATCGAATTCCGTACGCCCCTCGGCGCCCGGCGCCGCGCATGCGAGCCTCCCGCCATCGCGCCGCAGCCAGGAGCCAGCCCGAATGCGTTTCCAGGATCGCAAGGTCGTCATCACCGGCGCCGCCGGCGTCTACGGTCGCGAACTCGCCGCCGCCTTCGCCGCCGAGGGCGCCACCCTGTTCCTGACCGACCGCGATCCGGCCGCGCTGCCCGCCCCCGCCGGCCTGCCGCCGCACCGCCTCACCCTGCACGCCGCCGACCTGGCGCAGGATGCCGCCCTCGATGCGCTCACCGCCGCCGCCCTGGCCGGCGGCGCGCCGCACATCCTCATCAACAACGCCGGCATCTACCCCTTCATCCCGCTGATGGAGGTAACGCCCGCCGAATACGACCGCATCCAGTCGATCAACGTCCGCGCGCCCTTCCGCCTGATGCAGGGCATCGGCGCCGCGATGGCGCAGGCGGGGCGCGGCGCCATCGTCAATGTCAGCTCCACCGCGGCCGAGGTCATCCGCGGCAACGGCGTGCCCTACGGCGCCTCCAAATGCAGCCTGGAATACCTCTCCCGCGCCTTCGCCCTCGAACTCGGCTCGTCCGGCGTCCGCGTGAACTGCGCCCGCCCCGGCTTCGCCGAGGGCAGCGCGGAGGTCGCCATGCCGGCAGGCTATGCCGAGGCGATCACCGCCCGCGGCCTGCTGCGCCGCGCCATCCGACCCGGTGAATTCGCCGAGGCGGTCCTGTTCCTGTGTTCCGACGCCGCCGGCTTCATCACCGGCACCGTGCTGGACTCCGCCGGCGGCGGCGCCATCAACCGCCGCGAGGGCGCCTCAACCCGCAGTCGATGAGGCGTCCGGGACCCGCGCCTTCGGCACTGCCTCCGCGGCCAGCACGCGCGCCACCGGCAGCCTGATGTCGAGTCGCAGCCCCTCGGCCAGCCAATGCCAGACGGTGCCGCCGCCGAGTTGCGATCGCACCGTGGTATCCACCACCCGCGAGCCGAAGCCGCGCCGTGCCGGCGGCGCGGCCGGCGGCCCGCCGGTCTCCACCCATTCCAGCAGCAATGCCCCATCCCGCACCCGCCAGGCCACATGCAGCGCCCCGGTCGCGCGCGACAGCGCGCCGTACTTCGTCGCGTTGGTCGCCAGTTCATGCACGGCCATGGCCAGTGGCTGGATCGCAGAGGCCGCCAGGACCATGGCCGGTCCTTCCAGCACCACGCGCGGGCCGCCGGCCCCATCGGCGAAGGGCGCCAGCGCGCCCTCCAGCACCCTGCACAGCTCCGTCCCGGCCCAGCTGGTCTCGGAGAGCAGGTCCTGCGCCCGGGCCAGCGCATCGATGCGGCCCTCGACCGCCGTGGCAAAGGCTTCCGGTTCCTCCCGCGGCGTCAGCCGCAGCGCCGCCTTCACCACCGCCAGCGCATTCTTGGCGCGATGGTCCACCTCCCGCAGCAACAGCACCTGGCGCTCCTCCGCCAGCCGCCGCGCCGTCACGTCCACCGCGCCACCCATCAGGCGCACCAGCCCACCCGCATCGTCGCGCGTCGCGCGCCCCCGGTCCCACAGCCAGGCCCAGCCGCCATCGGCTCGCCGCACCCGGTACTCCAGCGCGAAATCCTCCAGCCCCCGGTCCTGCTCCAGCTGCCGCACCGTGGCCAGCACGCGCGCGATATCCTCGGGGTGGATGCGCGCGTTCCAGGCCTCGATATCCGGCGGCACCGCAACGCCCAGCAGCGCCGCGACGCCGGAGGTCCGGTCCACCCGGCCGGTGGTGAAATCCCACTCATAGACGAAGCCGGACATGGCGGCGGAGGCCACCTCGAAGCGCTCCTCGGCACGGCGCTGCTGCGTGATGTCGATGTCGATGCCGATCAGCGTCGCCGGCTCGCCGCCCTCGGCCGGGTACAGCCGCGCCCGGCACAGCAGCCACACCACCTCCCGCTGGCCACCCGGCATCCGCCGGAACACGCGGAAGGTGAGGGACATGCTGCCCTCGGAAAGCGCCGCCGTGGCCGCCAGGCGCAGCTTCTCCCGGTCCTCCGGGTGCACCTGCGGCAGGAAGGCCTCGAGGTCGCCGATCTCCCCATCCGCGGCCGCGTCCCACCCGAGCAGCCCGTACATCTCCTCCGACCACCGCAGCCGTCCGCTGCCCGGCTCCCAGGACCAGGATGCCGCGCTGGCCGCCTGCTGCGCCATGCGGAGCAGCCTTTCCCGGTCGCGAAGATCCTGCGTCCGCTCCTCCACCCGCCGTTCCAGGGCCGCGTTCGCCGCCACCAGCGCCCGCTGCCGCCGCTGCACCGCCAGGGCCAGAAGCGCCAGCAGCAGGGCGGAGGAACCCGCGAGGGTCGCCTGCGGCAGCACCGCATCCCGCCAGGCCGCCACGATGGTCGCGCGCTGCCGCCCCAAGGCCGCATAGACCGGCCAGTCGCCACCCACCCGCCGCAGCGCCATCAGCCGCTCGGCGCCGTCGAGGCGCGAGGTCGCGCGCAGCACCGCCCGCTCCGCGCCCTCCGCCATCGGGGCGCGCAGCGGGCTGCCGGGGCTCAGCCGCGCACCGTCCGGAGCATCGGGAAAGCCTTCCGACCGGGCCAGCAACGCGCCATCCGCCCGCAGCAGCGTCACCACATCCCCCGGCGCCGCCAGCGCGGCGAGGGAAGGGTTCACCTGTTCAAGATAGACCGAGGCATTGACGATGCCGTCATAGGCTTCCGCCGGCAGCCCGTTGCCGGTCTGGGACCGCCGCGCCGTCACCGCGAAATAGGGTCGCCGCGTCGACTGCCCGGTATAGATCTGGCTGACATGCACCCAGGGCGCATCGGGCCCACGCAGCGCCTGGTTGAAGTCGCGTTGCGCCAGCACCGGGTTGGGCTCCGGCACCGGCAGCAGGTTGCCGGCGACCAGCGGGGCTGCATCGCGGTCAAAGACGAAAAGGTAGAACCCGGCTTCGCTCGCCGGCCCACGCTCCGCCGCCAAGTCATTCAGCGCCGCGCTGAACTCCGCCTCGCGCGCCCGGATCGTGGCGTCGTCCAGGCCGGCCAGCAGGTCGTTCGCGCGGTCCAGCCGCAGCACCTGCGCCTCGAGCAGCCGTCGGGCATATTCCGCCGCCGCATCCGCGGTGCGCGCCACCTCGGCCTCGGCGCCCTGCCACGCGGCCTCCCAGGCCCGCCAGGCGGAGACGCCCAGCACCAGCAGCGGCGCCAGCACCGCCGCTACCAGCCACCAGCGTGCCGGCGCGGCCAGCCTGGCTGCCCTGCCATCCCGTCCTGCCGTGGTCATCGCCCGAGACAGCTGGTCCAAGCCAAGTGCGCCAATCAAGGTTACAAAGTCGTTGGCAGCGCCTCGCCGGACGCCAGCCTCACGGTCAAGTTACATGACCTGACACCCCGCCGCCACCTGTATGAAAAGAAAGCATCATCAATGGATGAGCCTGTGACGCTGCACGGTATCCGCAACTGCGACGCGATGAAGCGCGCGCTCGCCTGGCTTGCCGCGCACGGTATCGCCCACCGCTCCCACGACTACCGCCTGCACGGCGTGCCATCCGCCCTGCTGGAAGGCTGGGTGGACCGGCTCGGCTGGGCCGCGCTGCTGAACCGCGCCGGCACCACCTTCCGCAAGCTGCCCGACGCCGCGCGCCAGGACCTCGACGCCCCGCGCGCCCTCGCCCTGATGCAGGCCCAGCCGGCCATGATCCGCCGCCCGGTGCTGACCCGCGGCGCGCTGCTCCTGGTCGGCTTCACCCCCGCCACCTACGCCGAGGCCTTCGCGCCGCCCGCGCCGCCCGCCTGACGCCCCGACGCTTGACGGCACGCGCCACCCCGCGAACCCTGGCGCCACACATCCTGGTGGACCCCCGATGCCAGACCCCGCGCTGCTCGACCGCCTCCGCACCGCCGTCGATGCCGGCTTCGACCAGCAGACCGCCTTCCTGCAGGACCTGGTCCGCTTCCCGTCGCTGCGCGGGCGGGAGGCGCCGTTGCAGGACTGGATGGCCCGCCAGCTCGCCCGGCGCGACTATGCGGTGGACCGCTTCAGCCTGGCGGACGTGCCCGACCACCCCAAGGCCGCCCCCATGGTCGATGCCGACCCCGCCGCCAGCGTCCAGGTCGTGGCAACCCACCGCGCGACGAATCCCACCGGCCGCAGCCTGATCCTGCAGGGCCACATCGACGTGGTGCCGGAGGGCCCGCACGAGATGTGGACCCATCCGCCCTATGCCGCGACGATCCGCGACGGCTGGCTGTACGGCCGCGGCGCGCACGACATGAAGGCGGGCGTCGCCGCCATGGTCTTCGCCATGGACGCGATCCGCGCCGCCGGGCTGGAACCCGCGGCGGATGTCTACCTGCAGACGGTGACGGAGGAGGAATCGACCGGCAACGGCGCCCTCGCCACGCTGCTTCGCGGCTACCGCGCCGACGCCGCGCTGATCCCGGAGCCCACCGGCCATTCCATCACCCGCGCCCAGACCGGCACCATCTGGTTTCGCCTGAAGGTGCGCGGCGTGCCGGTGCACGTGATGGTCGCGCAGGATGGCAGCAACGCCATCATGTCCGCCTACGCGCTGATCCAGGCGCTGTACGCCCACACCAGGGCGCTGAACGAGGCTGGCCGCGACAACGCCTGGTACGGCGGCCCCTTGTACGGAGGTCCGGTGCAGGACCCCATCAAGTTCAACCCCGGCATCATCCGCGGCGGCGACTGGGCCTCCTCCACCCCCGCCTGGTGCGAGGTCGACTGCCGCATCGGCCTGCTGCCCGGCACCACCCCCGAACAGGCGATGGCGGGCGTGGAGGCCGCGGTGAAGGCGGCGGCCAAGGGCGATGCCTTCCTCGCCAACAACCCGCCCGAGATCACCTTCCACGGCTTCCAGACCGACCCCTACGTGCTGGAACCCGGCTCCGAGGCCGAGGCCGTGCTCGCCGCCGCCCACGCCGCGGTGCATGGCGGGGAGATGCCCGCGCGGCTGTCCACCGCCGTCAACGACACCCGCTACTATGGCCTGTACTTCGCCATCCCCGGCCTGTGCTACGGCCCGAAGGGCGAGATGGCGCATGGCTTCGACGAGCGCACCTCGCTGGCGGATCTCAAGACCTGCACCCTGACCATCGCCGCCTTCATCGCGGACTGGTGCGGCGTGCGCGGCTGACGGAGGATGATGGCGCGCCGATGACAGGCACCGATCTGGCCAAACCCGCCCGCCGCCGGCGCCTGCTGGCGGCGACCGACCTGTCCGCCCGATCCGACCGCGCGCTCGGCCGCGCCGCCCTGCTGGCCCAGGCCAGCGGCGCCGAACTGATCCTGCTGCACGCCGTCAACGACGACCAGCCCCGCAGCCTGATCGCCGCCGAGCGGCGGGAGGCGCTGCCGGTGCTGCAGGCGCAGGCCGCGGCGCTGCCCCCGCTCGCCGCCTGCCGCCCGGTGCTGGAGGATGGCGACCCCTTCGAGGCCATCCTGCGCATTGCCGAGGCCGAAGCGGTGGACCTCCTCATCCTCGGCGCGCCGCGCCGGCGCCTGCTGCGCGACATCTTCATCGGCACCACGATGGAACGCGTGCTGCGCCACGGCCACCGCCCGCTCCTGGTGGTGCGGGCACCACCCGCCGCCCCCTATCGCCACCTGCTGGCGGCGGTGGACCTGTCCGCCCATGCGGCGCGCGCCTTGCGAGCCGCCGTCGACCTCGGCCTGACGGAGGGTGCCGAACTGACCGTGCTGCACGCCTTCGAGACCCCGGGCATGTCGGCCATGGCCATGGCCGATGTGCCCGAGGACGCCGTGGCCGCGCATCGAAGCGCTGCGGCGCGGGAGGCTGCCGCGGCGCTGGAAAGCTTCGTCGACGGCCTCGGCCTGCCGCGCCGGCCGGAAACCTGCGTTGTGGCGGGACGCCCGGCCACCGTCATCAAGGAATGGGCCGACCGCCTGCGGCCGGACCTGCTGGTGCTGGGCACCTCCGGCGCCACCGGACTGCGCCGGGCCGTACTCGGCAGCGTCGCGGCGGAACTGCTGGCGGAGGCGACCTGCGATGCGCTCGTGGTCCCGCCCGAGGCGCCGGCATGACCGGACGAGCGGCATAGGGGGGAGCCAGGCGTGGAAGCCATTCTCGCAACCTCCGTTTTCTACGAAGTCGCCGCGCTCCTGATGCTGGGCGCCGCGGTCGGACTGGTTGCGCTGATGCTGCGCCAGCCGCTGATCGTCGGCCTGCTCGGCGCCGGCATCCTGGCCGGCCCCGCGGCGCTGGGCGTCGCGCGTTCCGACGAGCACATCGCCCTGCTGTCGGAACTCGGCATCGCCGTGCTGTTGTTCCTGGTCGGCCTGAAGCTGGATCTCTCCCTGGTCCGCAGCCTGGGCCGCGTGGCGCTGGCCACCGGCCTCGGCCAGGTCGCCTTCACCGCGTCCATCGGCTACCTGCTCTGCCTGCTGCTGGGCCTCGGGGCGCTGGAGAGCCTGTACGTGGCGGTGGCGCTGACCTTCTCCAGCACCATCATCATCGTGAAGCTGCTGTCCGACAAACGCGAGATCGACAGCCTGCACGGCCGCATCGCGCTCGGCTTCCTGATCGTGCAGGACATCTTCGTGGTGCTGGCCATGGTGGTGGTCTCGGCGCTGGCGGCAGGAACCGGGGAGGCCTCGGCCATGGCCGGGCTGGCCCGTGTCGTCGCCGGCGGCGTCGCGATGCTGCTCGCCGTCGGCCTCATCATCCGCTTCGTCGCCGGGCCGCTGACCGCGCGGCTGGCCCGCGCCCCGGAACTGCTCGCCGGCTTCGCCATCGGCTGGGCGGCGCTGCTGGCCGCGATCGGCGACTACGTCGGCCTCGGCAAGGAACTGGGCGGGCTGCTCGCCGGCGTCTCCCTCGCCTCGACCCCGTACCGGGAGGCGATCGCCGCGCGCCTGTCCAGCCTGCGCGACTTCCTGCTGCTGTTCTTCTTCATCGGCCTCGGCGCGCGGCTCGACCTGGCATCCATGGGCGAACAGGTCGGCGCCGCGCTGGCGCTCTCGGTCTTCGTGCTGGTGGGCAATCCGCTGATCGTCGTGGCGATCATGGGCTACATGGGCTACCGCCGCCGCACCGGGCTGCTGGCCGGGCTGACGGTGGCGCAGATCAGCGAGTTCTCGCTGATCTTCATGGCGATGGGCGTCGCCCTCGGCCATGTGGCGGAACCGGCGCTCGGCCTCGTCACCCTGGTCGGCCTCGTGACCATCGCGCTGTCCACCTACATGATCACCTACTCGCACCGCCTGGCCGCCTGGCTCGACCGCCCGCTGCGGCCCTTCGAGCGTGCCCATCCTTGGCGCGAAGCGCAGGAGGCCGGCGATGCGACGCACATCGAGGGCACCGCGGATGTCGTGCTGTTCGGCCTCGGCCGCTTCGGCGGCGGCATCGCGCGGCACCTGCGCGACCGCGGCCTCACGGTGCTCGGCGTCGATTTCGACCCGGAGGCGGTGCGCCACTGGCAGGCCGAGGGCTTCGAGGCGGTCTATGGCGATGCCTCCGACCCGGAACTCATCGCCTCCCTGCCGCTGTCCACCGCGCGCTGGGCCGTGTCCTCCATTCCTGGCCGGACCGGCGGCGTGACGCATGAGGACCACCGCCTGGCGCTGATCGAGGCCCTGCGGGACCAGCATTTCGCCGGCCGGATCGCCGTCACGGCGAATGCGGAGGCCGAGGCGCAGGGGCTGCGCGGCCGCGGCGCCGACCTGGTCCTGCTGCCCTACCAGGATGCCGCGGACCGGGCGGCGGAGATGCTGGCCACGCCCGCCGCCGGATAGCTCCGCGAGGCCTCAGGGCGCCTTGTGGATCGGATCCACCCACGCCACCGACTCCGGCTTCTCCACCGCTTCGATGTCGAGGTTCACCACCACCGCCTCGTTGTCGCTGCGCACCAGCACGCATTCCAGCGTCTCGTCCGTGCTCGCGTTGATTTCCTGATGCGGCACATAGGGCGGCACGAAGATGAAGTCGCCCGGCCCAGCCTCGGCCACGAATTCCAGTCTCTCCCCCCAGCGCATCCGGGCGCGGCCCTTGATGATGTAGATCACGGACTCCAGCGCGCCGTGGTGGTGCGCGCCGGTCTTCGCATTGGCGTGGATGTGCACCGTCCCCGCCCAGATCTTCTGCGCGCCGACGCGGGCGAAGTTGATCGCCGCGGCGCGGTTCATCCCCGGCGTCTGCGCCGTGTTCACATCCAGGCTGTCGGCCGGGATCACCCGGACGCCGGTGTGCTTCCAGCCATCATCCGGCGGCGTCTCATGGCTGTGGTCATGCCCGTCATGCGGCATCGTCCGTATCCCTCCTCAATCCGCCCGCGCCCCGGAAGCCCGCACCAGCGGCAGCCACAGGTCGATCTCGGCCTTCAGGAAATCCTCGAAGCGCTGCGGCGTCCACCCCCGCATCGCCGGCGTGCCCATCTGGTCGAAGCGCTGCCCGATCGCGGGGTCCGACAATGCCTGCTCGATCGCCTGCGCCATGCGCTCCACGATCGGCCGCGGCGTGCCCGCCGGCGCATAGATGCCGTACCAGGAATACGCCTTGTAGTCGCCGAGCCCGACTTCCCGCGCCGTCGGCACCTCCGGCACCTGCGGGCTGCGCTCCTCGGTCGCGACGAAGATCAGCCGCGCCGTGTCGGCCTGGTGGAACGGCGCGAGGATGGAGGGGATGTCGCTGGTGAAGGCGATCTCGCCCTGTTGCAGGGCCAGGTACGTCTGCCCCGGATTGCGGTAGGGAATATGCTCCGCCGTCGCCCCGATGCGCGACAGGAAGGCCGAGGATGCGATGTGCCCCGAGGTTCCGGCCCCCGCGCTGCCATACGAATACTTGCCCGGATTGGCCCGCAGCAGCGCGATGAACTCCTGCGCCGTGCGCACGCCGAGCTTGGCCGAGATCGCCATGCCGATCGGGATGAACACCGTCGGCGCGATGGAGACGAAATCCTTCAGCGGATCATAGGGCAGGCGGGAATACAGCCCGATCGCCAGCGCCATGTTGGATACCGTCGCCAGCAGGAAGGTCTCGCCATTCGGCGCCGCCTTCGCCACCACATCGGCCCCCAGCGTCCCGCCCGCGCCCGGCCGGTTCTCGATCACCACCGTCTGGCCCAAGATCTCGGACAGCTTCGGCGCCAGCACCCGCGTGGTGATGTCCGTGCCGCCGCCGGTGCCGAACGGCACCACGATGCGGATCGGCCGCGTCGGCCAATTGGCCGGGGCCGCGCTGCCTTGCGCCAGCGCCGGGCCGGCGAGGGCAGCGAGGGGCAACGCCAGGGCGCTGCGGCGACGGATCGAGGTCATGGCGGGGTCTCCTGCGACGAGCCCCGATCAAAGCGCGGCACGCGCCGCCGCGCATCCCCCAATCCGCGAAAAGATCAGCGCGGCGGCGGCAGCACCGGCAGCGCGGCGCGATAGGGCTCCACCGTCAGCGCATCCTGCCGCAGCACCGCCACCCGGTCGCGCGCCGCCAGCCGCGTGCCGCCATCCGGCCCCCGTCCCACCACGTAGCGCCAGCCCGTCAACTGCCCGGCCGCCACGATGTGCCGCGCCAGCACATCGACCTCCGGCCCGCTGCCCAGCGCGGCGAGTTCCGCCGGCATCAGGCCCAGCACCAGATCCTCCCGAATCGTCATGATCCGGAACAGGCGCACCTCCACCGCCGCCTGCGCCAGGGCAGGGCGCAGCGGCGCCGCCGTGATCAGCGGCACGGTCGCCAGCAGGCCGAACGCCACGCGCTGCAGGAAGACCGAGGCGTCGCGGCGGCGGGTCGGCATGGATGATCCTCCGGGTGGAGGGTCAATCTGAGGCCGGACCGTTTCACCTGGGTTTCACCGTTGGTTTCGCCCGTGTCGACCTATCGTCATCGCCGCAGGTGGCGGGCTGTGGATTGCGGGGATGTTGGGGATGACCGTGCTGGACCCCTTAAGAAGACGCGACAGGTGCTTTGATCCTGCGCTACAAAGATGAACGAAAGACGAACATGGCTGGGCTGCCCGAACCGGCTGCCGAAATGCAAGAGCGAACTTGGCCGCGCATTTGGTGTTGGTAGGGGTGTGGCAACACTACATCTTGTTACAGCGCGCCGGCCGGGGCATTCTCCGCGGCCTGGGGGAGTCGCTGCACCGCTTCGCAGCCATTTCGGGGGGTTGGTCGTGTTTGATGCAGTTCAGCTTGAAGGCCATGGCCAGGTCCGAATCGATCGTTCGCGGGACGCCCTGCTGACCGATTTCGGCAAGGCGACCCTCGACGACCGCTACCTGCTGCCCGGCGAATCCTACCAGGACCTGTTCGCCCGCGTCGCCTCCGCCTATGGCGACGACGCCGCCCACGCCCAGCGCATCTACGACTACATCTCCCGCCTCTGGTTCATGCCGGCGACTCCGGTCCTGTCCAACGGCGGCACCACCCGCGGCCTGCCCATTTCCTGCTTCCTGAACGAGGCGTCGGACAGCCTCGACGGCATCGTCGGCCTGTGGAACGAGAATGTCTGGCTCGCCGCCAAGGGCGGCGGCATCGGCTCCTACTGGGGCAACCTGCGCGGCATCGGCGAGAAGGTCGGTCGCAACGGCAAGACCTCCGGCGTCATCCCCTTCATCCGCGTCATGGACAGTCTGACGCTCGCGATCAGCCAGGGCAGCCTGCGCCGCGGCTCGGCGGCCTGCTACCTGCCGGTCAACCACCCGGAGATCGAGGAATTCCTCGAAATGCGCCGCCCGACCGGTGGCGACCCGAATCGCAAGGCGCTGAACCTGCACCACGGCGTGCTGCTGTCGGACGCCTTCATGCGCGCCGTCGAGGCCGATGAGGAATGGGCCCTGGTCTCGCCCAAGGACGGCGCCCTGATGCGCAAGGTCTCCGCGCGCGCCATCTGGATCCGCATCCTGACCGCGCGCATCGAGACCGGCGAGCCCTACATCATCTACTCCGACCACGTGAACCGCGCCCGTCCGGAACACCACAAGCTCTCGGGCCTGGAGGTGAAGACCTCCAACCTCTGTTCCGAAATCACCCTGCCGACCGGCACCGACCAGCACGGCATGGAACGCACCGCCGTCTGCTGCCTGTCCTCATTGAACTGCGAGACCTGGTTCGAGTGGAAGGACCATCCCCGCTTCATCCCCGACGTGATGCGGTTCCTCGACAACGTCCTCCAGTCCTTCATCGACTCGGCACCCGACAGCATGGCGCGCGCCCGCTACAGCGCGATGCGCGAGCGCTCGGTCGGCCTCGGCGTCATGGGTTTCCATTCGTTCCTGCAGGCCCTGAACGTGCCCTTCGAGAGCGCGATCGCAAAAGTCTGGAACAAGCGGATGTTCAAGCACGTCCGCGAACAGGCCGACCTCGCCAGCCGCATCCTGGCCGAGGAACGCGGCGCCTGCCCGGACGCCGCCGAATACGGCTTCATGGAGCGCTTCTCGAACAAGATCGCGATCGCACCCACCGCCAGCATCTCCATCATCTGCGGCGGCGCCTCCCCGGGCATCGAGCCGATCGCGGCCAATGTCTACAACCACAAGACGCTGTCCGGCAGCTACATCGTCCGCAACCCGCATCTGAAGAAGGTGCTGGCGAAGCACGGCCGGGACGACGACGACACCTGGACCAGCATCACCGTCACCAAGGGCAGCGTGCAGCATCTGGACTTCCTGACCGACCAGGAACGCCTGACCTTCAAGACCGCCTTCGAACTCGACCAGCGCTGGGTCATCGAGCACGCGGCGGACCGCACGCCCTTCATCTGCCAATCGCAGTCGGTGAACGTCTTCCTGCCGGCCGATGTCAGCAAGAAGGACCTGCACCAGATCCACTTCACCGCCTGGAAGAAGGGCCTGAAGTCACTTTATTATTGCCGCAGCCTTTCCATCCAGCGGGCCGACACCATCAGCGCCAAGGTGGTCGGCCAGTCCGACGTGATGACGCTGCACAAGGACGAGGTGGCCCGGGTTCTCGTCCGCGCCGCACCGCCCTCCGAGAATGGGAACGACTACGAGGAATGCCTCGCATGCCAATAGCGCCGGACAGCGCCCTGCTGGCCAGGCGGCGCGACCTCGAGCGCGACCTGGACCGGATGCTGGAACTGCGCGGGCCGGTGGACGAAATCCGCCGCCTCGTCGCCGAGATCGACCTGCTGGCCGCCCGCAACACCCCCAGAATGACCGGCGAGAATTCCCATGCCCGATGACAGCTTCCCCCGCGACACACTCCCCCAGGCTCCGGCGCACATCCGCTTCGACCTGCTGACAGCGAACCCGGTCTACAAGCCCTTCCGCTACCCCTGGGCCTATGAGGCCTGGTTGCAGCAGCAGCGCATCCACTGGCTGCCGGAAGAGGTGCCGCTGGCCGACGACGTGAAGGACTGGCAGAAGAACCTCTCGACAGGTGAGAAGAACCTGCTGACGCAGATCTTCCGCTTCTTCACCCAGGCGGATGTCGAGGTGAACAACTGCTACATGAAGCAGTACAGCCAGGTCTTCAAACCGACCGAAGTGCTGATGATGATGTCGGCCTTCTCCAACACGGAGACGATCCACATCGCCGCCTACTCGCACCTGCTCGACACCATCGGCATGCCCGAGATCGAATACACGGCCTTCCTCAAGTACAAGGAGATGAAGGACAAGTACGACTACATGCAGAACTTCTCGGTCGAGAACAAGACCGAGATCGCCAAGACGCTCGCCGCCTTCGGCGCCTTCACCGAAGGCCTGCAGCTCTTTGCCTCCTTCGCCATCCTCATGAATTTCCCGCGCTTCAACAAGATGAAGGGCATGGGCCAGATCGTCTCCTGGTCCGTCCGCGACGAAACCCTGCACTGCCTGTCCGTCATCCGCCTGTTCCGCACCTTCGTGCAGGAAAACCCGGAGATCTGGACCGAGGAACTGAAGCGCGACCTGGCCCAGATCTGCTCGACCATCGTCGAGCACGAGGACGCCTTCATCGACCTGGCCTTCGAACTCGGCGGTGTCGAGGGTCTCGATGCGGCACAGACCAAAACCTACATCCGCTACATTGCCGACCGCCGCCTGCAGCAGCTCGGCCTGGAGCCGCTCTACAATATCGAGCGCAACCCGCTGCCCTGGCTGGATGAAATGCTCAACGCCATCGAGCACACCAACTTCTTCGAGAACCGCGCCACCGAATACTCCAAGGCCAGCACCACCGGCACCTGGGAAGAAGCCTTCGGCGACAGCACCTTCACCACCGCCCAGCCCGAAGGCGAAATCGCCCTCCGCTAACGAAAAGCCCTCTCCCCCCGCTTGGGGGGAGAGGGTTCGGTGAGGGGGGCCGCGTCACCCACCCCCCCCTCACACATGCACATCCCCGTGCGCCAACTCCCCCAGCTTCGCACTCGGCCGGAACGTCGCGTACACCACCCAGCCGTAGAACGTGCCCACCCCCGCCAGCACCAGCCATCCCGGCACCGGTCCCAGCGCCAGGTTCTGCACCAGGTCCGGCACCGGCCGGGCCGGATCCACCAGCACCGAATCCTGCAACAGCCAGGACGACGAGATCTTCAGCACCCACGCCGCCAGCAGCACCAGGAACATCCAGAAATAGTTCCGCCGCAGCCGCCGCGACATCGCCGTGCGCCGCGAGATCAGGAACCGCGGCTCGCGCAGGTCGGCCGCCATGCGCTCCCCCCAATCCGCGTCGACATCCGGCCGCGGCGCGAAGACCTGCGCGTAGTAGTGCCGCTCCAGCCGCCGCACCCGCGTCCGGTAGACGTCGAAGAACCGGTAGCGCCGCGCCTCGATCGACAGCAGCAGCATCACCAGCACCATGGCGAACAGCAGCACGCCGTGATGCGCCGCCGGCGTGGACAGGGACACGGACAGCATGCCCGCCACCACCGTGATCGCCCAGTTGGAGGTCAGGTCGATCCGGTCCCGCCAGCCGGTCATCCGCCCGATCTCCGCCCGGTGGAAATGCACAAGCACCGTGATCGTCTCCCCCGGCGTCACCGGCAGGACAGGGTTCGGCGGAAGCCGCAGGCCGCTTTCCGGCAATTCCTCATCACGCTGCCCGCCCATCCCAACCTCCGTGCCCGCCCGGCTGACCTGAACGTGCTAACGAACCACGCGCCGTGCCGGTTGTGCGACGCCTGTCCCGTGGACGCCGCCGCCCGCCGCGCCTATCTCCCATGCCATGCTCGTCGCGATCCGTGTCCTCGCCCTGATCCTCCTGCTGTTCCTCGGCGGCCTCTGGACCGCCGCCTGGCTCGGCCGCGACCCGGATGAGGGAATCGCGGATGCCTTCCTCCGCCGCATCGGCAGCTTCGTCGGCGCCGACATGCCCGCCCCCTCCGCCGGCGGCGTGCAGCTGCCGCAGGGCCTCGCCCTCGGCGGCCCGTTCAGCCTGGTGGACCAGACCGGCAAGCCGGTGACGGAGGCCGATTTCGCCGGCCGCTTCCTGCTGGTCTATTTCGGCTTCACCTACTGCCCCGATGTCTGCCCCACCGAACTCGGCACCATCGCCAGCGCCATCGATGCGCTGGAGGACCAGGGCGCGCAGGTGACGCCCATGCTCATCACCATCGACCCGGAGCGGGACACGCCGGAGGCGCTGGCCGACTACGTCACCCGCTTCCACCCCCGCATGGTCGGCCTGACCGGCACGCCGGAACAGGTCGCCGCCGCCGCCCGCGCCTACCGCGTCTATTATGCCAAGGCGCAGCGGCCGGAGATGTCGGCCTACCTGATGGACCACTCCTCCTTCATCTACCTGGTCGGCCCGGATGGCCGGGTCCGCACCCTGTTCCGGCCCGAAACCACGCCTGAGGCCATCGCCCAGTCGGTCCGCGCGCATCTTCGCCCGGTCTGATCAAGCCGGCTTGCTCGGCTTTGACCTCTCTGCGACCGGCGTCAGCGTCGCGGAGGGTTCCGGCCGGGCCTAACACTGGCTAATGTCCTGCCACTGCACCGGCCCCCGGTGCCGAACTATGGAGCCGCATTCCGCATGTCCGACGAGGAACGGGAGCCGTCCGGCCGCGATGCCCGAATCGCGTCGTCGAACCCGCCCCGCCACACCAGGCGGCTGTCCGACAAGATCCTGATCGCCTTCCACCACGCCTGCGACCAGGGCGATTTCGAGGTGGCGGAGGAGTTGCTGCGGATCCTGGAGATGATGCTGACGCGTCGCCCGGTGGCGCCCGACGTCAACCGCCGCAAGAACATGGAAAGCCTGGTCGCGGCGCATGAACGCCTGTGGCTGCTGCGCCACCCGGAGGCGAACGAAAGCTGAAGCATTTTCAAGTCAGGCGGATACGCCTGACGACGGGGAAAATGCGCCCTAGATCGGCAGCGCCGCCGCATCCCGCAGCACTGGATCGGCGCCCGCACCCTCGCCGTGTAGCACCAACCCCGGCAGCACCCGCGCCGGGCCACGCCCGCCCCGCCGGCCCGCCAGCAGCACCCGCCGGGCCGCCGCGCCCTGGCGCGGCCATAGCGGCAGCAGCGCCAGACTGCCGCAGCCGGCACCGGCCAAGGCACCCAGCCCATCCGCGAATCGGGCGGCCGGCAGCACCAGCGTCACGCTGCCCTGGTGCGCGAGCCTGGCCGCCAGGAAGCTGGCCCAGGCCACCAGGGGCACGTCATCCGCATGCGTCGCCCCGGCCCGCAGCGCCCCTGGCGGCGGCGTTCCCGCCGGCCAATAGGGCGGGTTGGCAAAGGCATGCGCGACCCGGGGCAGGGCCGTCCGCAACGCCGCGTCGGCCACATCGCCCTCCAGCACCGTCACGACGTCCGCGAAACCGCTGCGCGCCGCATTTTCGCGCGCCAGGGCGGCCAGCCCGGCATCGCGCTCCACCGCCACCACGGAAAGTCCAGGCACCCGGGCCAGCAGGCACAGGAACACCGCGCCGCTGCCGCACCCCGCCTCCAGCACCACATCGCCCGGCCGCGCCGGCACCGCGGCCGCCAGCAGCACCGCGTCATGCCCGGCACGCAGCCCGTCCCGCCGCTGCTGCAGCCGCACCCGGCCGCCGAGCAGCGCATCCTCGGTCAGTTCAGGCGAGTCCATCCGACTCTCCGGCCTCGGCCAGCAATCGCCGCGCCCCCACCGCCTGGTCCTCGGGCACCGCGAGCCGTCGCGGGAAGATGCCGATGCCCCCCTCGATGGCACTCACATGCCCATCGAGCACCACCGGCGCATAGCCCGCGTCGCGCAGCAGGGCCATGAGGAAGGACAGGCGGATCGGGTTCGTCGTCGCCAGCAGCACCCGCATCCTGGCTTTCCCGTCCGCTTGCCTTGCCGCCGCCCGACAGGGCGGTAGCCTTGCCCCTTGGGGGGGGCGTAGCTAAGTTGCCCGGCAACGAACCGAGGTCAATACCGCGTGGATCTGCCTGTCGCGCCCAGCACCGATGATGCACCGGAGGCGATCCGGGGCGAGGATGCCCTCGCCACCCTGATGGCCCTGGTGCAGCGCGACCTCGAATCCTGCAACCGGCTGATCGTCGAGCGCATGCAGAGCCCGGTGGCGCTGATCCCGCAGCTCGCCGCCCACATCGTCGCCGCCGGCGGCAAGCGCCTGCGCCCGCTGCTGACGCTGGCCGCGGCCAAGCTTGCCGGCTACCGCGAGGGCCAGCGCCACGTGGCCCTCGCCGCCTGCGTCGAGTTCATCCACACCGCGACGCTGCTGCATGACGACGTCGTCGACGAAAGCGCGCTGCGGCGCGGCCAGGCCAGCGCCAACGCGCTGTTCGGCAACAAGCCATCGGTCCTGGTCGGCGATTTCCTGTTCGCCCGCGCCTTCCAACTGATGGTCGAGGACGGCTCGCTCGAAGTCCTCGGCATCCTGGCCACCGCGTCGGCCACCATCGCGGAGGGTGAGGTCCTGCAGCTCATCACGCAGAACGACACCGCGACGACGGAAGCGCAGTACCTCGCCGTCATCGAGGGCAAGACCGCCGCCCTGTTCGCCGCCGCGACCGAGGTCGGCGCCATCGTCGCCGATTGCGGCGTGGCGCAGCAGGCCGCGTTGCGGGCCTACGGCCACAACCTCGGCGTCGCCTTCCAGCTCATCGACGATGCGCTCGACTACTCCGCCGAACAGGAAGCCCTCGGCAAGACGGTGGGCGACGATTTCCGCGAGGGCAAGATCACGCTGCCCGTCCTGCTCGCCTTCCAGCGCGGCGACGAGGCCGAACGCGCCTTCTGGCGCCGCACCCTGGAAGACCGCGACCAGACCGACGCCGACCTGCCGCAGGCCATCGCCCTGATGCAGAAGCACCGCGGCTTCGCCGACACGGTCGAACGCGCCCGCCACTACGGCGAGGCCTCGCTCGAAGCCCTGTCCATCTTCCCCGAATGCCGCGAACGCCGCGCGCTGGCCGGCATCGTCGAGTTCTGCATCAGCCGCGCCCGCTAAGCCCTCTCCCCCTATAAGGGGGAGAGCGCCGGCGCAGTGCGCCGTCGGGGTGAGGGGGTCCCCGCCCGCCCTCACACCACCGTCAGGCTCTCCCGCCGCAGCTGCACCGCGACATTGTCCAGCGCCCGCGCCGTCCGCTCCACCATCTGGTCGATCTCGTCGACGTTCATGATCAGCGGCGGCGAGAAGGCGATGGTGTCGTTCGCCAGCCCGCGCAGGATCACGCCCTCCTGCTCGCCGGCCTTGGCCAGGCGCGGCCCGACCTTGGCGGAGGCCTCGAAGTTCTTGTGGTTCGCCTTGTCCGCCACCAGCTCGATCGCCGCGACCATGCCGATCCCGCGCACCTCGCCCACCAGCGGATGCCCCTCGAAGCGCGCGCGCAGCGCCTTCTGCATGTGGTCGCCGGCGCTGCGGACATGGCTCACGATGTCCAGCTCGTCGTAGATCTTCAGCGTCTCCAGCGCGACCGCGGCGGCGACCGGGTGGCCGGAATAGGTGAAGCCATGCCCCCAGGTGCCGATGGTCTGCGATCCATCCGCCAGGCCCTGGAAGATCCGGTCGTTGATGATGATGGCCGAGATCGGCAGGAACGATGCGCTCAGCGCCTTGGCGCAGGTGATGATGTCCGGCGTGATGTCGTAGGTCTGGCAGCCCCAGTAGTTGCCGGTGCGCCCGAAGCCGCAGATCACCTCATCCGCCACGAACAGCACGTCGTGCCGGCGCAGCACCGCCTGGATCTTCTCGAAGTAGGTGGCGGGCGGGACCATCACGCCGCCGGCGCCCATCACCGGCTCGGCGAAGAACGCCGCCACCGTCTCCGGCCCCTCCCGCACGATGGTCTCCTCCAGCTCCGCCGCCAGCCGCGTGGCAAAGTCCTCCTCGGATTCGCCGGGCTTGGCGCCGTGGTAGTGGTGCGGCGTCGAGACATGGATGAAGCGGTCGGAGACCGGCAGGTCGAACATCTTGTGGTTCACCGGCAGCCCGGTCAGCGACCCGGCCGCGATGGTGATGCCGTGATAGGCCTTGAGGCGGGAGATGACCTTCTTCTTCTCCGGCCGCCCGACCGCGTTGTTGTAGTACCACACCATCTTCAGCGCGGTGTCGTTCGCCTCCGACCCGCTGTTCGCATAGAACACCTTGCTCATCGGGCAGGGCGCCCGCTCGATCAGCATCTCGGACAGGTCGATCAGCGGCTCGTGCGACTTCGCCGTGAAGGAATGGTAGAAGGGCAGCTTCTTCATCTGCGTGTAGGCGGCTTCCGCCAGCCGCTTGTTGTCGAAGCCGAGCGAGGCGCACCACAGCCCGGCCACCGCCTCGATGTATTCCTTGCCCTGGTCGTCCCACACCCGCACGCCTTCGCCGCGCGCGATCACCAGCGGGCCGTTCACGGCATGGGCGCGGTGGTCGGTATAGGGGTGCAGCACATTCGCGATATCGCGGGCGGCGTTCGAATTGCGCGGCGGGGTCATGGCGCTTCCTTCGCAGGGACTGGGTCGGCAGAAAGCCTAGACCCTTTCGCGCCGCCTGTAAGCCATCCGATCGAGGTTGCCGCAACGCCCGCCCAGCCGCAGGATACTTCATGACCGTGACGAAACCGCATTCCTCCCATTGGGGCGCCTTCGAGGCGGTGGTCGAGAATGGCCGCCTCACCGAGGCCCGCCCCTTCGCCCGCGACCCGCGCCCCGGCTCCCTGCTGGCCTCGATGCCGGACGCCGTTCACGGTGCCGCGCGCATCGACCGGCCCTATGCCCGCGCCGGCTGGCTGCGTGGCGAACGGCGCGGTTCCGCCCGTGGCGGCGACAGCTTCATCCCGCTGGACTGGGACGAGGCGATCCGCCTGGTCGCCGAGGAAACCGCCCGCATCCGCGCCGAACACGGCGCGCCCTCCATCCTCGGCGGCAGCTATGGCTGGTCCTCCGCCGGCCGCTACCACCACGCCCGCACCCAGCTCCACCGCTTCCTCGGCATGGGCGGCGGCTTCACCAGCCAGGTGACGAACTATTCCTACGGCGCCGGCATGACCCTGATGCCGCACATCCTCGGCACCAACGAGGTCATCCAGGGGCGGGTGACGGACTGGGGCAGCATCGCCCGCAACACCAGGCTGATGCTCTGCTTCGGCGGCCTGCCGCTGAAGAACGGGCTGGTGACCTCGGGCGGCGGCGGCGCGCATGAATACGTGCCGCTGATGCGCCAGGCCGCCGCCGCCGGCGTGCGCTTCGTCAACATCTCCCCCTTCCGCGGCGATTTTCCCGAGTTCCTCGGCGGCGAATGGGTGCCGATCCGGCCGAACACCGACGCGGCGATGATGTTCGCCATGGCCCATGTGCTGATCGAGGCCGGGCGGGAGGATGCCGCCTTCCTGTCCCGCTGCACCGTCGGCTACGAGGCGTTCCGCGACTATGTCCTCGGCAAGCCGGACGGAGTTCCGAAAACCCCCGGCTGGGCCGCCGCGCTGACCGACGTGCCGGCCGAGACCATCCGCCGCCTGGCGCTGGAGGCCGCGGCCGCCCCCACCATGTGCACCGCCACCTGGTCCATCCAGCGCGCCGAACACGGCGAGCAGCCCTGGTGGGCGCTGGTCGCCCTCGCCGCCATGCTGGGCGGTATCGGCAGGCCGGGGCAGGGGATCGCCTTCGGCTATGGCAGCATGAACGGCATGGGCACGCCGCGGCACGAGGTGCCCTCCGTCGCCGGCCCCGCCGTCCGCAACCCCTGCGGCGCCTACATCCCGGTCGCCCGCGTGACGGAGCTGCTGGAGCGTCCCGGCGAGATCCTGCAATACAACGGCCGCGACCTGCTGCTGCCCGACATCCGCATGATCTGGTGGGCCGGCGGCAACCCCTTCCACCACCACCAGGACCTCGGCCGCCTGCTGCGCGGTTGGAACCGGGCGGATACCGTCGTGGTGAACGAGCCCTGGTGGACCGCCGTCGCGCGCCACGCCGACATCGTGCTGCCGGCGACCACCAGCCTGGAGCGCAACGACATCGGCAGCGCGTCCCGCGACCGCTTCGTCCGCGCCATGCACCAGGCCATCGCCCCGGTCGGCCAGGCGCGCAACGACACGGACATCTTCGCCGACCTCGCCGATGCCGCCGGCTTCCGCGCCGGCTTCACCGAACAGCGCGACGAATCCGCCTGGCTGCAGCATTTGTACGGCCGCTGGCGCCAGGCCTGCGCCGCGCAGGATATCCGGGTGCCGGATTTCGAGACGTTCTGGGAAACCGGCTACGTCGAGATCCCGCCGCCCGCCACGGACTACGTCCAGTTCGCCGACTTCGCCGCCGACCCGGCCGCGAACCCGCTGAACACACCTTCCGGGAAAGTGGAAATCTTCTCCGAGACCATCGCCGGCTTCGGCTACGCCGAAACCCCCGGCCACGCCGTCTGGCGCGAGCCGACCGAGTTCCTCGGCAGTGCCCTCGCCCAAAAATACCCGCTGCACATGCTGTCCTTCCAGCCCGCCACGCGCCTGCATGGCCAGCTCGACAGCGGCCGGGTCGCGGCCGCCGACAAGATCCAGGGCCGCGAGAAGCTGCGCATGAACCCTGTGGATGCCGCCGCCCGCAGCCTGGTGGATGGCCAGATGATCCGCGTCTTCAACGACCGCGGCGCCGTCGCCGCCGGACTGCGCGTGACGGAGGAGATCCGCCCCGGCGTCGTCGCCATGGCCACCGGCGCCTGGTGGAACCCCGAACGTCCCGGCGCCACCGACAGCACCTGCCTGCACGGCAACCCCAACGTGCTGACCTCCGATGTCGGCACTTCCCGCCTCGGCCAGGGCAGCGCCGCGCAATCCTGCCTGGTGCAGATCGAGGCCTGGCAGGGCGAGGCGCCGCCCGTCACCGTCCACGCCCCGCCACCGTGCGCCTCCGCCGCCAGCTAGAACCGGGCGGTGCAGGCGCCGGCCTCAGGTCCCGATGATGCCGCCGTCATCCTTGGTGATGACCAGCGTCGCCGACAGCGGCAGGCTGCTGCCCGGCGGGAAGCTACTGTTGGGCCTGCCCGCGGCCCAGTCCTCAGGGCTGGTCGTGGCACCCGGGTGCTGGACGTTCACGAACATCGTCCGCCGGTCCGGCGTGGTGGTCACGCCGGTGATCTCCTGGCCGTTCGGGCCGGTCAGGAAGCGGCGCATCTCGCCGGTGATCGGGTTCGCACACAGCATCGCGTTGTTGCCGAAGGGCGCGAGGTCACCCTGGAGCTGTTGCCTCTCGCCGATGTCGGTCTGGATCCACAGCCGGCCCTCGGCGTCGAACCACAGGCCGTCCGGGCAGGCGAGCATGTTGTCGGCCGTGACGGAGGCGGTGCCGGCGAGGCGGCTGTCGCCCTCCGGCCCGGCGATCAGGAACAGGTCCCAGTCGAACCGGGTCGCGGCGTGGTCGTCATTCGCCTCCCGCCAGCGGATGATGTGGCCGAACTGGTTGCGCGCGCGGGGGTTGGCCGGGTTGACCTGCTCGGCGGTGCGCCGGGTGTTGTTGGTCAGCGTGAAGTAGACGCGGCCGTCGCGCGGGTCGACCGCGCCCCATTCCGGCCGGTCCATCTTCGTCGCACCCAGCGCATCGGCGGCGGCGCGGGTATTGACCAGCACCTCGCCCTGGTCGCGGAAGCCGTTGGCGGCGGTCAGCGGGCCCTGGCCGTGGACCAGCGGCAGCCATTCGCCGCTGCCATCCGCATTGAACCTCGCGACATACAGCGTGCCCTCATCCAGCAGGCTGCCATTCGCCGTGGCGCGGGCGAAGGGCCGGGCGGAGACGAATTTGTAGATGTATTCGTTGACCGAATCGTCGCCGGCATAGGCGACCACAGGCCGGCCTTCCCGCGCCGGCCCGAACACCACGCCCTCATGCGCGAAGCGGCCGAGCGACGTGCGCTTCACCGGCGTGCTGTCCGGGTTCCAGGGATCGATCTCCACCACCCAGCCGAAGGCGTTCGGCTCGTTGCGGTAGTCCTGCGTCGCGTCGGCCCCGGTGGAGGAGGCGTTGAAGCGCACGAAATCGTCGCCGCCGCCGGACACCTGGTCCCAGTTGTAGCGGCCCTGCGCGGTCGGCACGCCATAACGCGCATGCTCGCGCGGCAGGTCGGGCTTCTGGTCCTGCTGGTCCAGGTTGCGGAAGTAGCCGGCCCAGTTCTCCTCCGCGGCGAGGTAGGTGTTCCAGGGCGTCACGCCATGCGCGCAGTTGTTCAGCGTGCCGCGCACCCGCGTGCCGTCAGGGCTGTATCTTGTGCGGACCAGCGCATGGCCGCGCACCGGGCCACCGATCTCCATCGGCGTCGCCCCGGTGACCCGGCGGTTGCGCGGGTCGGCCTTCACCGCCCATCTGCCATCCGGACCGCGGGCGATGCGCACCACGCTCACGCCATGGGCGTTGATTTCCTTCATCGCCTCATCCGCGGCGCGGGCACCATCGACCAGCGGCATGCGGCCGCTGCCGAGGGCCAGGCCGGCAGCGCGCGCATGCATGAAGCGCGGCTCGACATACTCATGGTTCAGCACCAGGAAGCCATCGGTGCTGCTGCCCTGGTCCGGCTCGATCCCCTCGATCGGGAAGAAATGCATCCCGTCATGATGCGCGCCGATGGCGGCACCCTGCTCGGCCGCGGTCATGGCAACCAGGGTCTTGCCGGCCGGCACGCCGCTGAGCGGCGTGCCCTGCGGGATGATCACCTGCACCGAATAGCCTTCCGGCACCACGACGGTGTCGTTCGGGCTGATCGGGACCGGCTTGAAGCCGATCATCGGACTCTGCAGCGTGGCCGCCTCCGCGCGGCCCTGGGCGCCGGCTGGCCGGGTTCCGGCTCCGATGAAGCCGCTGATGGCGGCGCCGAGGCCGCCAACCAACAGGCCGCGACGGCCGAGGCGAGCCTGCGCGACGTCGTTGAAATGCGTGTTGGCGGAGGCGTTGGAAGGCACCTCGTCGCCCGCATCGATGTCGTGGGGCAGGTGGCGAAGGTCGTGCGGCATCATGGCGCGTCCTGGCGGTTGCTGGGAGGCGCCTTCCTAGCCAGACTGGGCAACATCCATCTGTCGTTCGGATGAAACATCGATGAAGTCGGCGCGCATCAGCGCCGCAATCCATCCGCCACCAAGGTGCAGCCGGCGACCGCCACCAATATGGCCAGTCCCGGCCACACCGCGACCCAGGGCGCGCTGAACACCAGGTCCTGCGCATTGGCGAGCATGTTCCCCCAGCTCGCCGCCGGCGGCGCGATGCCAAGCCCGAGGAAGCTCAGCGTGCTCTCCGCCAGGATCGCCCCCGCCACGGTCAGCGCCGCCGCGACCGCCACTGGCCCGGCGATGTTCGGCGCCACATGCCACCACAGCACCCGCGCCTCGGAGGCGCCGAGCGCCCGCGCCGCCCGCACATAGTCGCGCGCCAGCACCGAAAGCGCCGCCGCCCGCACCAGCCGCGCCACGCCGACCCAGCCGAACACGGACAGGATGGCGACGATCCGGACGATGTCGGAGGCCGCCTCGCCGCGCGGCAGCCCGATCCGCCCGGTATCGGCGGCGGCCAGCACCACCAGCACCGGCAGGGCCGGCAGCGCCAGCATGCCATCCGCCAGCCGCATCAGCACCGCATCCACCACCCCGCCACGCCAGGCCGCCAGCAGCCCGATGCCGGTGCCGATCACGGTTGCCGCCACGGCCGTTGCGACGCCGACCGCCAGCGACACCCGCGCCCCCTCCAGCAGCCGCACCAGCACATCGCGCCCCAGGTCATCCGTGCCCAGGGGATGCGCCGCCGAGGCTTCGGCAAACCGGTTGAACAGATCCGTCCCCGCCGCCTCCACCCCAAGCCACCCCGCCACCAGCGGCGCCGCCGCCGCCCCGAGCCCCAGCATCCCCAGGAGCAGCACTCCCACCGCCAACCTCAAAGCCCTCTCCCCCCTCGGGGGGGAGAGGGTTGGGTGAGGGGGGCCAGCCCCACCCTCACGCCAGCCTCGGATCAAGCGCCCGCTGCCCAATATCCGCCGCCAGCGTCGCCAGCATCGTCACCAGCGCCACCAGCAGCAGCGCCACCAGCGCCAGGTTGGTGTCGTTGCCCATCACCGCGTCATAGATCAGCTTGCCCATCCCGGGCCGCGCGAACAGCGTCTCCGTGATCAGCGCGCCACCGACCAGGCTGCCCGCATCCAGCGCCGCCACCTGCAGGATCGGCACCGCCGCATTGGGCGCCGCATGCCGCAGCAGCAGCCGCATTTCTCCCACGCCCCGCGCCCGCGCCGCGGTGATCCAGGGCGATTGCAGAACCTGCGTCAGTTCCGCCGCGCTGTGCCGCGCATAGGCCGCGAGGTTCGCCACCGCCAGCGTCGCCACCGGCAGCACCAGGAAGCGCAGCGCCTCCACCGCGCCGCCCTCCGGCGTCCCGCCCGCCGGCAGCCAGCCGAGCGTCACCGCGAAGACGATGATCAGCAGGATGCCGAGCCAGAAGCTCGGTGCCGACTGCCCGAGTATGGCAACCGCATCCGCGAAGGGCGCGAAGCGTGGCCGCATCGCCGCCAGCGCCCCGAGCCCGAGCCCCACCACCGCCGAGACCGCCACCGCCGCCCCCAGCAGCACCAGCGTGGAGCCCAGCGCCGGCCCGATGATCTGCGCCACCGGCTGCGCGAACAGCCGCGAATAGCCGAACTCGCCGCCAAGCAGTGCGCCGGCCCAGGCGAGGTAGCGGGTGAGCAGCGGCTGGTCCAACCCGTGCAGCGCCCGCAGCCGCGCCGCATCCTCCGCCGTCAGCCGCGGGTCGCCGGCGATGGCGAGGTCGATCGGGTCGCCCGGCATCAACCCGATCAACAGGAACATGGCGAAGGACAGGACCGCCAGCGTCACCGCGATCTGCACAAGCCGCCCGGCCAGCAGACGGATCACGCCTCCGGCCCGTGGAACACCGCCTCGATGCGGTTGCCGTCCGGGTCGCGCAGGAAGGCCGCGTAGTAGTGCGGGTGGTAGATCGGGCGCAGCCCCGGCGCGCCGTCATCCGTGCCACCCGCCGCCAGCCCCGCCGCATGGAAGTCCCGCACTGCGGCGCGCCCCTTGGCCCGGAACGCCCAGTGGCAGGCCGCATCCGCCGCCGTGGCGCCGGCGCGGATGGTCAGGTAGCTGCCGGCATCGCGCAGCCCGTAGCCGATGGCGCGCTCCTCCCGCCACACGCAGGGCTGGCCGAGCGCCGCCATCACCGCATCGTAGAACCGCGCCGCCCGCGCCAGGTCCACCACGGCGATGGAGACATGGTCCAGCATCAGCGCGCGACCCGCCACTGCTCGACCCAGTTGGAGGACGCATTCAGGTGCCCGGTCGGCCGCACCCCCTCCAGCCAGGTCGGCCAGACATGCGCGTCGGATCGGAACCATAGCGGGATCGCCGGCAACTCCTCGGCATAGATCGCCTGCAGGCGGTGCCACAGCACGCGGCGGCGCTCGCGATCTAGTTCGATCGGCAACGCCTCCAGCAGCGCGTCCATCTCCGCGTTGCGGAAACCCGTGTAGTTCTGGCCAGAGAAGTTGCGCGCGGCGGTCGGGATCTCGTCGGAGTGCAGCGTGCTGCGCGGCACGTTCTCCGGGCTGCTGATCCAGGCGAACAGCGCGGCGCCGGTGAAGCGGCGGCGGGAGACGGTCTCGCCGAAGAAGACCCGCGGCGGCTCGTTGCGGATGCGCGTCTCGATGCCGAGCGTCCGCCACATGCCCTGCAACACCTGCTGCACCTGCTCGCGGGACCGGTTGCCGGCGGTGGTCATCAGCTCGATGGTCAGGCGCTCCCCGGCCGCGTTGCGGCGGATGCCGTCCGGGCCGGGCGTCCATCCGGCCTCGGCGAGCAGCGCGGCGGCCCGCGCCGCATCGAAGGGCCATCGGCGCACGGCGTCGTCATGCATGCCGTCCAGCGGGTTGACCGTGGTATGCGCCACCGTCTGCCGCCCCTCGAACAGCCGCGCCACGATCTGCGCGCGGTCCGTGCCCAGCACCAGCGCCTGGCGCACGCGGCGGTCGGCGAGGATCGGATTGTCCAGCATCAGGTCGAGATGCTCGTAGATCAGGCCCGGCTTGTATTCGAAGCGGAAGCGGGTGCGGGCGCGGCGTTCCAGCGCCGTCACCTGTTCCAGCGGCAGGCCGAGCTCGCCCGCCACCATGTCGATCTGCCCGGCCAGAAGCTGCGCCTCCAGCGCCGCGGTGTTCTCCACCGTGCGGATGTTGATCCGGCGGAACGCGGGGGCGGCGCCGGCCCAATGCGCATTGCGCTCCAGCGTCACGCCGGACCCGGGCGAGGTGGCGGAAACCCGGTAGGGGCCGTTCCACAGGCCGGGGTTGGTGGTCTCGGTCTCGTAGGCGCTGCGGGTGCGGTAGCTGCGCGGCTCCGCTTCCCAGCGCGCGCGCTCGATATGCGCGGGCAGCGGCACCCAGTCCCCGCTGCTGCCGTATTCGAAGGTCACCTGGTCGAAGCGCAGCGTGATGCGGCGCGGGCCCTCGACGATCGCCTCATAGGCGCGGCGGTAGAATTCGCTGCCGCTGAAGCCGGTGGAGAAGTCGCGCCCGGCCTGCCAGGCGAACAGCAGGTCCTCCGCCGTCACCGGCGTGCCGTCGCCCCAGGCCCAGCCCTCCCGCAATTCCCAGGTGACGCGGATGCCGGCCTTGCCATCCGGCGTCTGTTCCCGCGTGGCGAGGCCGTTCTCCAGGCTCGGCACGGTGACGCAGCCGAGGCAGGTCAGGTTCCAGTCGGCATCCCGCGCCGTCAGCGGCCGGCGGGTGAAGCCGCCGACATAGGACTTCGCCGCCATGCTCTCGATGTTGGGGTGGAAGGTCGCCGGGTACTGCGTGATGCCGATGGTCAGCGTATCCCGCGCCGGCTGGGCCTGCGCCGGGACGGCGAGGGCGAGAAGGGCGAGGGTCAGCCAGCGGGCGGCCATTGGCGGGCTCCATGCCAGACGCGCAGGATCAGGACGTGGTCCGCCTCCTCGCGGTAGATCAACAGGAACGGCGTGCCCGGGACCGCGAACAGCCGCCGGCCCATTTCATCGCTGCGGCCCATCGCGGGGAAGGTGCCGAGCCTGCCAGCGGCCTCGATGAGCCGAGCGCGGAGCCGTTCGGCTGCGCCGCGATTCTCGCGCGCAGTATAGTCCACGGCATCGATCAGGTCGCGCCGCGCCACGAGCGTGACGCGGAGACGCTTCAAGAAGCCCTCGGCGCCCGCGCGATGATGTCGTCGAGATCGGCCATCACCTCCTCGAAGGCGACAGTCCGGCCCGCAGCGGCCTCCGCCTCTCCCTGACCGATCCAGGCTTCAAGGGCGGCAGCATCGGCCACCAGACCCTGCGCGACCTCGGTCAGCAGCGCCTCGGTCGTCGTCGCACGGAACGCGGCGAGGCGTTGCAGCCGTGCGGCCTGTTCCTCGGGCAATTCCAGGCTGATGCGCACCATCCTCGCCTCCCCTACTCGCTGCCGTCCTTCGGCTTCGCCTCCGCGAGCGACCCGATGCCGCCATGCGCGCCGGACCAGCCGACCGGGTCCTCCAGGAACTTGCGCACTTCCTTCAGCGCGGCTTCCGAGAAATATGGGCGTTCGCGGCAGACTTCCAGCACGTCCCACCAGGTGGCCAGGTGGTGCAGGTTGAGGCCCATGGCCTTCATCTGCTCGAAGCTGCCGGGGAAGACGCCGTAGTAGAACACCACGAAGGTATGGTCGCAGATCGTGCCGGCTTCCCGCAGCGCGTTGGCGAAGCGGATCTTGCTGGCGCCGTCGGTGGTCAGGTCCTCGACCAGCAGGGTGCGCTGGCCGACGGGGACCTCGCCCTCGATCTGGGCGTTGCGGCCGAAGCCCTTGGGCTTCTTCCGCACATAGGCCATCGGCGCCATCATGCGGTCGGCGATCCAGGCGCCGAAGGGGATGCCGGCGGTTTCGCCGCCCACCACCACGTCGATCGATTCGTAGCCGATGTGCCGGCCGATCTTCTGCACCGCCAGCTCGCAGATCTGGTTGCGGGCGCGGGGGAAGGAGATGATCTTGCGGCAATCGATGTAGACCGGGCTCTTCCAGCCGCTGGTGAAGGTGTAGGGCTCCTCCGGTCGGAAGTTCACCGCCTTGATCTCGAGCAGGATGCGCGCGGTCGTCAGCGCGGCGTCGCGGTCCCAGTCGGAGGCGTGCGGGATGGCCATCTTTGCGAATTCCTGAACTCGGCGTGTCGTCCGTTCGTAACCATGTCCCGCGGGTTCGTCCATGACGGAGCCCGTCTGGGTGCTGGTGGACCCGCGCGCCGGGACGGCGGCGCAGGCGCTCGGCATCGCGGAGCGCCTGCCGGTGGCGCATCGCATCGTGGCGCTGGAGTGGGGGGCGCTGGCGCGGCTGCCGTTGCCGTTCCCGACGCTCGCCGGGCTGACGCCGCAGGCCCGCGCGGCCTTCGTGCCGCCCTGGCCGCGCCTGGTGATCTCCGCCGGGCGGCGGGCGGGGCCGGTGGTGCGGTGGCTCGGCGCGCGCGGGGTGCGGACGGTGCAGTGCATGCGGGCCGCGGGGCGGTTCGACCTGTCGGTCCTCGGGCGGCATGACGCGCCGGCCCGGGTGCCGGAGGTGCTGGCGATCCTGGGCGCCACGCATCGGGTCACGCCCGGAAAGCTGGCGGCGGCGCGGGATGTCTACGCCGGGTTTGCCGAGTTGCCCTCGCCGCGGGTGGGTCTGCTGCTGGGTGGGCCGGTGCGGGGGGAGGGGCTGGCGCCGGACCTCGCGGCGACGCTCGGCGCGCGGGTGGCGGGCTTCGCCGGCAGCGTGCTGGCGACGACCAGCCGCAGGACCGGTGCCGCGGCTGCGGCGGCGCTCGGCGCGGCGCTGGCGGGCGTGCCGCACCGGCTGCATCGCTGGGGGGATGCCGGTGCCAACCCGTATCTCGGTGTGCTGGCCTGGGCGGATGTGCTGGTGGTGAGCGGGGACAGCGTCTCCATGCTGTCGGAGGCGCTGGTGACGGCGGCGCCGGTGTTCGTCGCGCCGATGGGGGATGAGGGGCGGCGGCACCTCGCGCTGCATGAAAGCCTGTACGCGGCAGGCCAGGCGCGGCCGCTGGAGCGTGCGCCGGAGCCCTTCGCGCGGGCGCCGCTGGATGAGGTGGGGCGCGTGGCGGGCGAGATCCTGCGGCGGGGGTGGCTGTGAGCCGGCGGAACCTGCCGGCCGGGGCCAGCGAAGCGGTGGGGGCGCCCGGCGCCGCGATTCCCTGGCCGTGGCTGGATCGCGCGCGGCGGTTTTCCTGGCTGCGCGCCTGCGTGCTGGCGGCGGCGCTGGCGCCGGGGCTGGTGCTGCTGGCGCTGCTGGGCGCCGGCGAGATGGGGGCGGAGCCGTGGAAGGCGGCGACGCGGGAGGCGGGGACGCATGCGCTGCGGCTGCTGCTGGTGAGCCTGGCGGTGACGCCGCTGCGGTTCGTCGCGGCCTGGCCCCAGGTGGTGACGCTGCGGCGGATGCTGGGGCTGGTGGCGCTGGGGTACGCCCTGCTGCACCTGGTGCTGTATGCCGGGCATCTCGGCTGGAACCTGGTCGAGGTCGGGTCCGAGATCGTGCTGCGGTTCTACCTGACCTTGGGGTTCGCGGTGCTGCTGGGGCTGGGGGTGCTGGGCTGGACCTCCTCGGATGGGTGGCAGCGGCGGCTCGGGCGACGGTGGAAGCGGCTGCACCGTGGGGTGTACCTGCTGGCGGGGCTCGGGGTGTTTCATGCGTTTCTGCAGGCCAAGGCGCGGGCGGATTCGGTGGTGGTGCTGGCGGGCGTCTTCGTCTTGCTGATGGTCTGGCGGCTGCTGCCGGGGCGGTGGCGGGCGGACCCCTGGGCGCTGGCCGGGCTGGCGCTGGTGGCGGGGCTGGGTGCCGCGGCGATCGAGTGGGGGTGGTATGCCGCCTCCACCAACCTGCCGGCCGGGCGGATCCTCGCCGCGAATCTGGGGCTGGAGGCGGGGCTGCGGCCGGCGCAGGGGGTGGCGCTGGCGGGGTTCGCGGTGGCGGTGCTGGCGGCGGTGCGCGCGCGTGGGGTTGCCCGTGGGCTTGCCGGCGCCGCGTCGCGGTAGCAGGGTCCGCCGGAACGCCGGAGGACGCATCCATGACCCGCAAGACCCACCGAATCGCCGTGATTCCCGGTGATGGCATCGGCAAGGAGACGGTGCCGGAGGGGCTGCGCGTGCTGGATGCGGCGGCGCGGCGCTTCGGCTTCGACCTGGAGCTGACGCACTACGACTGGTCCTGCGAGACCTACCAGCAGACCGGCAAGATGATGCCGGATGACGGGCTGGACCAGCTTCGGAAATCGGACAGCGTGTTCCTGGGCGCGGTGGGCTGGCCGGGGGTGCCGGACCATGTCTCGCTGTGGGGTCTGCTGATCCCGATCCGGCGCGGGTTCGACCAGTATATCAGCCTGCGGCCCTGCAAGCTGATGCCGGGCGGGCGGACGCCGCTGGCCGATAGGGGGCCGAAGGACATCGATTTCTACGTGGTGCGGGAGAATACCGAGGGCGAATATTCCTCGACCGGTGGGCGGATGTTCCCAGGCACCGACCGGGAATTCGTGACGCAGGACAGCGTCTTCACCCGCGTCGGCGTGGACCGGGTGCTGAAGTATGCGTTCGAGCTGGCGCAGACTCGGCCGCGGCGGAAGCTGACGAGTGCGACGAAGTCCAACGGCATCACCTTCACCATGCCGTACTGGGACGAGCGCTTCGCCGAGATGGCGAAGAAGTATCCGGGCGTGACCACGGACCAGTTCCACATCGACATCCTGTGCGCGCATTTCGTGCAGCATCCGGACTGGTTCGACGTGGTGGTGGGCTCCAACCTGTTCGGCGACATCCTGTCCGATCTCGGCCCGGCGGTTGCGGGTTCGATCGGCATCGCGCCGTCCGCCAACATCAACCCGGAGAAGCTGCATCCGAGCATGTTCGAGCCGGTGCATGGCAGCGCGCCGGACATCGCCGGCCAATGGATCTGCAACCCGATCGGGCAGGTGTGGTCGGGCGCGATGATGCTGGAGCATCTGGGGGAGAAGGCGGCGGCGGATGCGATCGTTGGCGCCATCGAGACGCTGCTGGCGGAAGGCGGGCCGCGGACGCGCGACATGGGTGGCAATGCCGGGACCGAGGATGTGGGCCGCGCGCTGGCGGAGGCGGTTTCGCGGGGCTGACATTGCTTTACGATCAGGCGGTTGTGCGGAAGGCTTGAGGCCGGCCGCCAACCATCCGGTGCAGCAGCATCAGCCATTTCAGGCCGGAGCGCAGGATTGGCAGGCCGGATTCGAGCACGGATTCACGCGCGCGGTGCAGGGTTTCGGACAAATCCGGGTTGGGCAGGTCGGCCTCCGAACAGGGCAGGGCGGCGGTAAGGCCGAGGTTGCGGGCGAGCAGCAGGCTCGCCATCGACATGAGGCGGCAGGCGCGGCGCCAGGCGCGGGCGATGCGCCATTCGAGCGAGGCGAGGCGGGGGGCCGCGGCCAGCAGGCGGTCGAGCAGGCCGGATCGGGCAAAGCGGCGCAGGGTGCGGTGGGCGGTATCGGCGCGGCCGAGTTCGGGCGGCAGGTCGCGCCAGGGGCCGCGCGAGCAGGCGACCCAGAAGATGGCGTCGAGGGTGCGGCGGCGGTCGGCGGGCGGGCGGCCGCGGGGGGTGGCCCGAGGAGGAGCCAGGAGTGGGGCGAGGGCGGCCCATTCGGCGTCGGTCATCGGGGACCAGGGGTGGGGGCGGGTGGTGCGGCGGGGCTGGCGGTGTGGGGGCATCGGAGATCCTTGGGCCGCCGGTCAGGATGACAGGGTCCTGCGACAAGCACAAGAAAATATACCTATACGATCGGTCAGTCGGGTTGGGTCGAATGATGCATCGCATCACTTGAACCGATAGGCGGCGGCGTCGTATAAACGGGTCAGGTGTTGAGAACCATTCTCAATCGCCTTGCATCCCGCGCCGCCGGGGAAGACGGGAGTGTCCATGGGCCGCGAATTCAGCCACATCGCCCGACGCTGCGAACGTGCGGTGGTGACCGCCTATCGGGAGCTGCGCGACGGGGGGAATGCCGACCTGGCGGCCTTCACCGCCTGCACCACGCTGTACCGCATCCACCACCCGGAATCCTCGGTGACCGAGGCGCGGCGGCTGGTGGCGGAGTGGATCGACCATCACGTGGTGCAGGGGATGCAGACCGAGGCGCCGGGGTGCGACTGCGATTGATCGCGATTGCGAGTCATTCGCAGTTGACGCGAGGTCGCTGGTGAGTCGAGGCCTGGCGGTGTCGCCTGCCGCTGCGCGCCACTCTCCCGCAATTGTGTGCTTGCCCTGGTTGCAATAGCCGGAGCCGGACGAGGAAACTGCGGCGCGCCCGGCGACCGCACGGCCACGCCACCTGCACGCCAGGCGTCGTGAGGCTCGCGCCAGGGTGCGGGAGCGAGGCTGTCCATGCAGGCGGCAACATGCCCGGCGGCTATCGTCCTGCTCATCGATGCTTCGGCGTCGGTGCCCGATCGCATGTACCTGGCGCAGCGTGACGGCACCGCGGCAGCCTTTGAAGACCCTCGGCTGACCCGGAGGCTGGAGACCGTTGGCCCGCTCGCGGTACTCGTCGCCGACTTCGCCTTCGTGCCACTCGTGAGGCTGGAGTGGAGGGTCGTCCGTGACGCGAGGGACGCGCGCCGCTTCGCCGCGGATTTCCGTGGCCTCCGCCGCTCCGGGTGGAACGGCAACACGGCCATCGGCCAGGCCGTGGCGTTCGCGGTGCAGGAACTGGTCGCATCGCCATGTGCGGAAGGTTCGCGGATCATCGACATCTCGACCGACGGCGCCGAGACCAACCCGCGCCTCCCCGCCCGTGACGCGCGCGACGCCGCCGCTGCCGAGGGGATCGTGGTGAACGCCATTGCCTTCCCGACCGGGGTGGTCCAGGGCGCCGAGGACCACGACATGCGGCTCGCCGAAGCGGCGCACTGGCTGCGCGAGAACGTCGCGACCGGCTTCGTGCGGGTCGCGGACCGCCCGGTCGGTTTTCTCGAAGCGTTTCGCGAGAAGGTCGTGTTCGAAATTGCGCAACTGTCGGACCGGGCGATGTGACGCCGCCGCGCTGCGCCAGGGCGCGTGGTGGCGCCTCGCGAGATCGCGGCCCGGCTCAGCCGGCCGCCTGCACCGCCGCCAGCGTTCGCTCCGCCAGCGGCCCGAGGCCGGCGGCGGCGCCGTTGGCCGTATCGGCCTGCCCCTCCCGCGCCGCGGCCTCCACCACGCCCAGCAGGTCGGCCAGAGGGCGGGCGCCGGCCATGCGGGCGGCGCCTTTCAGGCGGTGGGCGGCATCCGCGGCGGCGGGCAGGTTGCCGGCGGCGAGCGCGGTGGTCACGGCCTCCACGTCGCGTTTCACGCCATCCCGGAAGCTGGCGAGCAGGCCGGCGAGGCGTTTCGGGTCGGCGCCGAACAGGCTGCGCAGCGCTTCCGGGTCATACAGCGGCGCGATCTCGGCGGGGGCGGGACCAGGCTCGGCGCCGGGGGCTGCCTGCGTTGGCAGGAAGCGGGCCAGGGTGCGGGACAGCAAATCCAGCGCGAGCGGCTTGGCCAGGAAGGCGTCCATGCCGGCGGCGTAGCAGCGCTCATCCTCCCCCTTCAGCGCATTGGCGGTGACGGCGATGAGGGCGGTGCGGGGGCTGCCGGGGCTGGCGGCTTCCTCCCGCCTTATGGCGCGCGACAGGTCGAGGCCGTCCATCACCGGCATGTGGAGGTCGACCAGCACCAGGCGGTGGCGCTTGCCGCGCCAGAGCGCCAGGCCCTGGGCGCCGTCCTCGGCCATGTCGGCCTCGCAGCCCAGCAGTTCGAGCTGGCGGGCCAGGACTTCCCGGTTCACCGGGTGGTCGTCGACCACCAGGAGGCGCGGGATCGCGGCGCCGGGGGCGGGGGCGGCGAGGGTGGCGGGGGCTTCCGCGCCGGGGATGGAATCGGCGGCGTCGACCAGGCCGAGGCGCAGCGTGACGGAGAAGCGGCTGCCGCGGCCGGGTGTGCTGTCCACCGAGACGTCGCCGCCCATCAGCACCGCCAGGCGGCGGACGATGGACAGGCCGAGCCCGGTGCCGCCGAAGCGGCGGGTGGTGGAGGTATCGGCCTGGGCGAAGGGCTGGAACAGCTTGCCCATCTGTTCCTCCGTCATGCCGACGCCGCTGTCCTCCACCATCAGGGAGACCAGCACCTCCTTGGAGCGGGGGCCGGCGAGGCCTGCGGAGGCGCGGAGCCGCACGAAGCCGACATCGGTGAACTTGATGGCGTTGCCGACCAGGTTGAACAGGATCTGGCGGACGCGGACCGGGTCGCCGGAGACCATGTCGGGCGATTGCGGGGTGGGGGGGGCGATCGGGTCGGCGAACAGCAGCAGGCCGCGGCGCTTGGCCTCGACGGTGAGCGTATCGACCGCGCCCTCGACCAGGCCGCGCAGCGAGAAGGGCAGGGTTTCCAGCTCCATCCGCCCGGCCTCGATCTTCGAGAAATCGAGCAGGTCGTCGATGATGCGCAGCAGCGAGCCGGCGCTTTCGCGGATGACGGCGACGCAGCGGTCCTGCGCCGGGCCGGGGGGCGTGCGCTCCAGCACCTCGATCATGCCGAGGACGCCGTTCATGGGCGTGCGGATCTCGTGGCTCATGGCGGCGAGGAAGGCGGATTTGGCGCGGTTCGCGCCTTCGGCGGCGTCGCGGGCGGCGGCGAGCGCGCCTTCGACGCGCTTGCGGTCTGTGATGTCCATGTAGGTGCGAACGGCGCCGCCATCGTCCAGGTTTCGCGCATGCACCTCGACCACCGTGCCGTCACGGCGGGCGCGTTCGTAGCGTTCCTCGCTCAATGCCTCGCCGGCGATGGCGCGGCGGGCTTCCTGCAGGCGGTGCGGGGAGCCGTCGTAGTCGCCGCGGGCGGTCTGGAAGGCGACGAGTTCGCCGAAGGGGATGCCGGGTTCGGCGAGGTGCGGCGGCAAGGCGAGGATTTCCGCGGCGCGGCGGTTCATCACGCGGACGCGGCGGTCGGGGGCGACCATGATCAGGCCCTGGCTCATGTGTTCGATGGTGGTGGCGAGCGCGGCCTCGGCGGCCTGGGCCTTGTCGCGGGCCTGGCGCAGCTCGGCCTCCCGCGCCTGGAGGCGGGAGATGTTGCGGTAGGTGGACAGGATGCTGCCGTCGGGCAGGGTCTGGCGGGTGATCTCGAGCCAGGCGCCGGTGGGGGCCTGGCGGATATCGGGATCGGGGCCGTGGTTGAGGATGGCCTGGACGCGGGCTTCCACCATGGCATCCAGGGCGGCGCCTTCGGGGGGGGGGCCGTGGTCGCCGCGCAGGATCATCATGCGGAGGATGTCGCGGCCATCGGCGCCGGGGCGGGTGAGCGGTTCCGGGATCTCGTAGAGGCCGGCGAGCTGGCGGTTGAGCAGGCGGACGTGGAGGTCCGGGCTCCAGAGCACCAGGCCATCGTTCATGGTGTCGAGCACGAGTTCATGGGTGGCGCGGGCGGCCTGGAGTTCCTCCTCCCGCGCCTTCAGGGCGGAAATGTCGCGGTACAGGACCAGGGTGCCGCCATCGGGGGTGGCGACGGAGGAGGCCTCGATCCATTCGCCGGCGGCGCCGCGGATGAGCTGCGGGGCGCTGCCGGGCTGGCGGGCCAGCGCCAGGCGGGCTTCCACCATGGCGTCCAGCGCGGCGGGCTCGGCCGGGGGCGGGCCGAAATCGCCGCGCAGGATGCGGTGGCGCATGGCCTCGATGGCCGAGGCGCCGGGGGTGCCGAGTTCGGGCGGCAGGTCGAACATCCGCAGCGCGGCGGCGTTGCCGAGGCGGAAGGTCAGGTCGCGGTCCATCAGCACGACGCCGTCCGTCATGCTGTCCAGGATGAGCTGGTGCATGGCGCGCGCGGCGGCGAGGTCCTGTTCGCGCTGCTTGAGCGCGGTGATGTCGCGGTACATCAGGACGGCGCCGCCGGACTCGATCGGGATGGTCTTGACCTCGAGCCACAGGCCGGAGGGGGTCTGGCGGATGTAGGAGATGCCGCCCGGGCGGTTCAGCAGGGCGGCGCGCTGGTTGACGCGGGTTTCGAGTTCGGTGGCATCCGTGGGCGGCGGGCCGAATTCGCCGCGCTCGTCCTGATAGCGCATGACGTCGAGGACGCTGACGCCCTTGTAGGCCATGTGGGGCGGGAATTCGCCGACGCGCAGCGTCTCCCGGTTCCAGAACTGCAGCCGCATGTCGGCATCCCACATGACGACGCCGTCCGTCATGTGGTCGAAGACCTTCTGCAGGATGGTCTGGGTGTCCGACAGCGCGGCTTCCTGGCGCTTGAGGTCGGTGACCTCGGCGGCGGAGAGGACGAAGCCGTGCGCCATGCGGCGCAGCAGGATGCGGAACCAGCCGCCATCGGGGGCCAGCCAGTCCTGCGCGCGTTCCCAGGTGGCGGCGGATTCGGGGGCGGGGATGCCGGGATTGCGGTCCGCGGCGGCGGCGGCGATGGCGGCGAGCAGGGAGTCCAGGGATTCGGGTGGGGATGAACCCTCGGGCAGCAGGCGGGCGAGGGCGGCGTTGGCGGAGACCATGCGGCCGTCCGCGGCGAACAGCGCGAAGGGACCGGCGAGCTTCGCCAGCGCCTCCGCCTGCAGGGCGGCCAGCTCATCCGCCGGCAGGGCGCCGGCGGTTCGGGCAATGTGGAGCATTACGATAGGATGCCCGTTGTCACGGCGACTTGTGTTTCGCGCGGGGGCGCGGATTGTTTCATCCGCTTCGCCAACATTGTTTCAGGGGCGCGGCCGGGTTTGGAAAAGTACATGTTTGACGGGACTCGTTGGGATTTGTAACAGCGGGTGGGACCAGGAGGGCCCTCGCATGGCCGGTGGCACGACCAATCTGCTGATCGTGGAGGACGACCCGTTCCAGCGGGAGACCGTCTGCGCCTATCTGGCGGGGCAGGGCTTCGTCTGCGAGGCCGTGGCGGATGGCAAGGCGTGCCGGGCGGCGGTGGCGGTGGCGATGCCGGATGCGGCGCTGCTGGATGTGGGGCTGCCGGGGGGCGAGGACGGCTTCGCGCTGGCGCGCTGGCTGCGCGGGCAGTCGCCGCTGCTCGGCATCATCATGCTGACCGCGGCGGGCGACCTGGTGGACCGGGTGGTGGGGCTGGAATCCGGCGCCGACGACTACATCACCAAGCCGTTCGAGCCGCGCGAGCTGCTGGCGCGCATCCGCGCGGTGATGCGCCGCGCCGGGGCGGAGGGGGCCGCGCAAGGCGCGGCGCTGGCGGCAGCGAGGCCGGAGGTGCTGCCGCCGGGCAAGGCGCGCATCGGCGGGGCGATCCTGGACCTGAAGCGCGGGCTGCTGGTGACGGCGGAGGGGCGGGAGGACACGCTGACGGAGGGCGAGTTCACCCTGCTCAAGCTGTTCGTCGAGAATCCGAACCGGGCGCTGCACCGCGACTGGCTGCTGGAGCGGACCTCGGGCGAGGAGGAGCCGGAGGCCTTCGACCGGGCCATCGACCTGCGCATCATGCGGCTGCGGCGCAAGGTGGAGCGCACGCCGACGCGGCCGATGGCGATCCGCACCGTGCGCGGGGTGGGGTATCTGTTCGATCCGGAGGCGGTCTAGTCTCGCCTGCGTGATCGGGGGGGATGGCGATGCAGGATGGGGCATGTGGCTGCTGCGGCGGCAGGCCGGGGCACGGGGTCTTCGGGCGGCGGGGCGTGATCGGCGGCCTGGCGGCGCTGGGGGTGCTGGGGACGGGCGCGGCACGGGCCTCGGATCCGGTGGCGCACAGCACGCTGACGCCGGACGAGGCGCTGCAACTGCTGAAGGTCGGGAACGACGCCTATGTGACGGAAGCGCCGTTCCGCGCGGCGTGGGGGCGGGAGCGGCGGGTGGAGCTGGCGCGGGGACAGGCGCCGTTCTGCGTGCTGGTCGGGTGTTCCGACAGCCGGGTGCCGCCGGAGTTGCTGTTCGGGCGCGGCCTGGGCGAGCTGTTCATCATCCGCAACGCCGGCAACACCATCGACACCACGGCGCTGGGCAGCGTGGAGTATGGGGTGGGGGTGCTCGGCTGCCCGCTGGTGGTGGTGCTCGGGCATGAGAATTGCGGCGCGGTCGCCGCGGCGGTCGAGGTGGTGGAGCGGAATGCGACCTTCCCTGGGGTGATCGGGGAGATGGTGCAGCCGATCATCCCGGCGGTGCTGAGCGTGCGCGGCGGTGGCAGCGAGGGGCTGCTCGACCGGGCGGTGCGGGCGAATGCGCGGCGGGTGGCGGGGCGGCTGAAGACGCAGAGCCCGATCCTGCAGCAGGCGCTGGCGGCCGGGCGGCTGAAGGTGGTGGCGGCGCGCTACGACCTGGATGATGGCGACGTGGCGTGGATGGAGGACGTCTGACATCAGCGGTCATCCTCGATGACCGCTGATGTTTCTCTCGCCCTCAAGCGCCGGGCGCGCGCTCCGCGCGCCTGGCTGCGCGGCATAGGCCGCGGCGCCCGTTCGGGCGCTCGGCCGGCCGTGCCTGCCGCAGGTCACCCACTGTGCCGCAGGTATGAGCCGGATCTGAAAGGCGGGCCTACGCCGTCTCCTCCGCCAGGTCGGCCATCTGCCTGGCGGGCAGGGTGATGGTGACGCGCAGGCCCGTCGGCCGCCAGTCGAAGGCGATGCGGCCGCCGAGCTGTCGCTCCGCCAGTTGGTGCAGCAGGCGGGTGCCGAAGCCGCCGGCCGGCGGCACATCCGGCAGCGGCGGGCCGCCCTGTTCCGCCCAGCGCAGGGCAAGGGTGCCGTCCGGCTGCAAGGCCCAGTCCAGCGCCACGTGGCCGGAGCCGTTGGAGAGCGCGCCGTGCTTGGCGGCGTTGGTGGCCAGCTCGTGCAGCAGCATCGCGCAGGGTTGCACCGCCTCGGCCGCCAGGCGGATCGGCGGGCCGTCGAGGTGGACGCGGCCGCGATAGGGCTCCAGCTCACCCTCTGCCAGGGTGCGCAGCGCGCCGCCGAGCCAGGATGTGGCGGCGAGCAGGGTATGGGCGCGGGCCATCGCGGTGATGCGGCCCTCGACGCTGGCGGCAAACGCGATGGTGGAGCCGTCGCGCGGCGCCAGGCGCACGATGGACAGGGCGACGGCGAGGGCGTTCTTCGCGCGGTGGTCCACTTCCCGCATCAGCATCAGGCGATGCGCCTCCGCCTTCCGCTTTGCCGCGGTGCGGGCGAACAGGTCCTGCGCCGCACCGCGCAGGGCGTGGCGGACCAGGGCGACCTCCTGGATCGACGGCGCCGGGCCTGGAGCGGGCGGGGTTTCGGCGTCGGCCAGGGCTTCGGCGTCGCTGGCCAGGGACTCGACTTCCCGCCCCAGGCGGCCGCCGAAGCGGACGGCGCCGGCGGTGGCGAACAGGATGGCGACCAGGCCGGCGCCGCCGGCGATCCAGAACGCCTGGCGCACCGGGGCATCGACCTCCGCCCGCGGCGCGGTGTGGACGACGCTCCATCCGGTCGAGTGCAGGCGGCGCAGGGTGCCGTAGACCGGCACGCCGTCGCGGGACGTGGCCTCGACCCGGCCGTGCAGGGCCAGCGGGTCGCGCTGGAAGCGCTGCACCTCGGGCGAGGCGGGGGCGGTGATGAAGCGGGCCTCGTCCCGCGACCGGGCCAGGATGTTGCCGTGGTCGTCGACGATCGCGGCCACCCGGCTGCTGGGCATCGGCTGGTCGCGCAGCACGGCGCCGAGGCTGGCGGGCAGGATGTTGGCGGTCAGGACGGCGATCACCTCCTCCCCGCGCAGCACCGGCAGGGAGACGCCGACCAGCCATTGCCGCGCCACCGGGCCCCAGATCAGGCCGGAGAAGCGCACCTGCCGGCTTTCGACCATCGCGCGCCAGATCGCGAGCGTGTCGCGGGGCGGGCCGCCGGCGCCGGGGGCGTAGCGGAGCGGGCCGAGGCTGGGCAGCGGGGCGCCGAGCGGGGCCAGCGTGTTGAACAGCTGGCGCGGCGCCGTGGCGGTGGACAGGCTGATGTTGAACAGGACCGAGGGGCGGCGGCCGACGATGGCGGCGGCCTGGCGGTGCAGGGAGGCGAGCGCCTCCGCGGCGCCAGGCCCGGAGCCGAGGGCCTGGTCCACCAGGTCGGAGGCGCCGAGGACTTCGAGCGTCGAGACCGTCAGGCGCAGCTCCCGGTCCACCGCGATCTGCAGCGCGGTGGTGGTGGCATCGAGGCCGCGCAGGACATCGGCCCGGCGTTCCTTCGCCGTCCAGACCGCAAGCGCCAGGGCCAGCACGGCGAGCGGCAGGCAGGTGGCCAGGATCAGGCGGAACAGGTGGGTGCGGAACCGCGGGGCGGGTGGCGCTGCGGGGTGGGGGGCTGCGCGGTGCAGCGGGGCGGCGGCCGGGTGGGGGACTTCGGCGGCTGCCAAGATGCACAAATCCCTGCGGCCGCGCGGCTTGCGGCTGAATGGTCACCGTGGGGCCGCCGAGTGTGCCGCCGGGTTCAAGGTCATCCAGGTGAACCGCGGCAGGGCCGCGATTTCTCTGATCAATATACAAAAAATTAGCGTCTGCGGTAGTTCTTATCGCATCCCGGGACCGGTGGGTGTGCCGCGCGGTCGGGCCACAATTTCAATGAAGCTTCTGTTTTATCGATAAACCAGTCCTCCTCCGCGGTCCTGCCGGTGTGGATCACGCTTCCGTCAGGACGGTGCGGTCGGCCAGGATGACGGCGCGGGCCAGGGCATCGATGGTGTCGCAGACCGGGAAGGGCAGGGCCGGGCCGGCGGCGATGCCGAGGGGGATTTCGGTGCAGCCGAGCACCACGGCCGTGGCGCCGCGCGCGGCCAGGGCGCGGGCGGCTTCGGCCAGGGGCGGGTAGGCGCTCGCGGGATCGTTGGCCTTCACGCGGGCGATGCCGGGGGTGACGAGGGCGGCCATCTCGGCCTCGGTCGGGGTCAGGCAGGTCCAGCCACGGGGGGCGAGGCGGTCCTGGTACAGGCGCATGGCGAGGGTGCCGGCGGTGCCCATCAGGCCGATCGGGCCCGGCTTCACGCCGAGGCGGAGCAATTCGGCCTCCGCGGCGTCGACGATGTGCAGGATGGGCAGGGGGGTGGCGGCCTGCAGGGCGTCGTACCACCCATGCGCGGTGTTGCAGGGGATGGCGATGGCGGTGGCGCCGGCGGCCTCCAGCCCGCGCAGGCCGCGCAGCAGGGCGGGCAGCGGGTCCTCCCCGCCCTGCAGGCGGGCGGCGGTGCGGTCCGGCACGCGGGGGTCGGACCACAGGATGGCGGGGATGTGGTCCTGGTCGCGGGTCGCGGGGGTCAGCAGGGTCAGGCGCAGCATGAACTGCGCCGAGGCCAGCGGGCCCATGCCGCCGAGCACGCCCAGAATTGTCTGCGACATGGTGACCCTCGTCCTATGATGCGGCGGCCCTGAGAATGGAGTCCCGGTGATGCGCCGTCGCAGCCTGATTGCCCTTGCCTCCAGCATGCCGCTTGCCGCCCTCGGGGAACAGGCGGCAGCCCAACAATCGGGAGCGCCTTGGGTGGCGGCCACCGAGTATCCGGCGGGGGCGATGCCGGCGGAGGCGCTGGTGCGGCTGGCGGAGGCGGCGCGGCCGCTGCGGATCGAGCCGGCCTTCGATGCGCCGCAGGGCGTGCGGTCCGCGGCGATGCCGCGGGCGGTGGCGGAGGGGAAGTTCGCTATCGGCGATGCCTTCGCGGGCGCGCTCGGCGGGCTGGACCCGATCTTCCTGCTGTCCTCGCTGCCGTTCCTGGCGACCTCGGCGGCGGAGTCGAAGCGGCTGCTGGCGGCGGCGCGGCCGGCCTACCAGGCGGCGCTGGAGGCGCTGGGGGTGACGCTGCTGCATGTGACGCCCTGGCCGCCGACGGGCATCTGGTCGCGCAGGCCGGTGGCGACGCCGGAGGATCTGCGCGGGCTGCGGGTGCGCACCTATGACGCGACCGGCACCACGACGCTGGCGGGCCTGGGCGCGGTGGCGGAACAACTCAGCTTCCAGGCGGTGGCGGCGCGGCTGGCGGATGGCTCGCTGGATGCGGTGCTGTCCTCCGGCGATGGCGGCGCCGGACGGCGGCTGTGGGAGCATCTGCCGCACTTCACCGCGATCGGCTACGCGATGCCGGTGAGCCTCGCCTTCGGCGATCCGGCGAAGCTGCGGCTGCTGGGCGAGACGGACCGGGCCGCGCTGGAACGCGCGGCGACGCGGACCGAGGCGGGGCTTTGGTCGCTGCTCGAGACGCGCGATGCGGCGAACCAGGCGCGGATGCGGGCGAATGGCGTGACCATCGCGGCGCCGGGGGCGGCGCTGCTGGCGGCGCTGAAGCAGGCCGGCGCGACGGCGGTGACGGCGTGGGAGGCCAAGGCCGGCAGCGTGGGGTCGGAGGTGCTGGCGGCGTACCGGGTGGGGTAGCGGCGCCACCTGGCGCCTGGCCGGGCCGCCAGGTGAAGCGGGGCGGGCGGGGAACTTTGGCGGGATTGTGTCGCTGACTGGGCAGTGTCGGGGCCGAAGGCGGCCTCGCAGGGCCCTGTCCCATGACGGGCTCGGAGAACAAGGAGCACGCCGTGGTTGCCCTGTCCGCACCCGGAACGTCCAGCCGGAGTTCCCATGCCGTCCGCGCCGATGCGCGGGTGGCGCATGTGCCAGCCTTCGCCCGGCGGCTGCATCCGCTGCACGCGATGCTGCTAGCGTTTCCCGTGGCCCTGTTCCTGGGCGCGCTGGCGAGCGACTACGCCTACTGGCAGTCCTACCACATCCAATGGGCGAATTTTTCGTCCTGGCTGATCGCGGGCGGGCTGCTGTTCGGCGGCTTCGCGCTGCTGTGGGCGCTGGTCGACCTGGTCCGCATCGGGGCGGGCAACCGCCGGCCGGTCCTGGTCTATTTCGGGGTGCTGGCCGCGGCCTGGGTACTCGGCTTCATCAATGCGCTGGTCCACGCCAAGGATGCCTGGGCCGCGATGCCGGAGGGGCTGATCCTGTCCGCCGTCGTGGCGGTGCTGGCGCTGGCCGCCGGCTGGCTTGGCTATTCGGGCTTCAGGACGAGGGAGGTGGTGTGATGCGCGCAGTCCTACTGGCGGGCGTCGCCGCCTTCGCCCTGACCGCCTGTGACGAGCCTGGCCCGGTGCAGCGTGGCGCCAACCCGGAACTGCCGCAGCCGCAGCGCGGCCTGCTGCCGAACATGACGATTCCGCGCCCGGCGGCCTGGGGCAATGAGCTGCCGACGGTGCCGCAGGGCTTCCGCATCCAGGCGATCGCCACGGACCTGCAGATTCCGCGCCAGACCCTGGTGCTGCCGAATGGCGACATCCTGGTGACCGAGGGCACCGGCAGCGCCGCGCCGCCGCTGCGGCCGAAGGACTTCATCGCCGGCATCATCAAGAGCTGGGGCAAGACCTCCGTCCCCGGCGGCAACCGGCTGACGCTGCTGCGCGACGCCGATGGCGACGGCACCTACGAACTGCGGCAGGTCTTCGCGGAGAACCTCAACGCGCCCTATGGCCTGGCGCTGGTGGATGGCGGGCTGTACGTGGCCAACCAGGATGCGCTGGTGCGCTTCGATTATGTGGACGGGCAGACCGAGGTCAGCGGGCCGCCGCGGACGGTGGCGCTGCTGCCCTCCGCCATCAACCACCACTGGACCAAGGCGATGACCGCCAGCGAGGATGGGCGGTTCCTGTATGTCGGCATCGGCTCCAACAGCAACATCACCGAGCGCGGGATGGCGGCCGAGGAGGACCGGGCGATGATCTGGCAGATCGACGTCGCGACCGGCGCGCACCGCCAGTATGCGACCGGCCTGCGCAATCCGACGGCGCTGACGATCCAGCCGGGCGCCGGGCAGCTCTGGGCGGTGGTGAACGAGCGGGACGAGATCGGGCCGGACCTGGTGCCGGACTACCTGACCTCGGTGCAGGAGGGCGGGTTCTATGGCTGGCCCTACGCCTATTGGGGCCAGAACGTGGATGTGCGGGCGCAGCCGCAGAACCCTGAACTGGTCGCGGCCTCGATCCGGCCGGATTATGCGCTGGGGGCGCATGTGGCGGCACTCGGGGTGGATTTCTCGAGCCCGGTAATGGGGGCGGAGTTCGCGGAGGGCGTGTTCGTCGGCGAGCATGGCAGTTGGAACCGCAGCGTGCCGTCCGGCTACAAGGTGGTGTTCGTGCCGTTCCGGGATGGGCGTCCCTCGGGTGAGCCGGTGGACTTCGCGACCGGCTTCCTGAATGCGGAGGGCAATGCGCGGGGGCGGCCGGTGGGGGTGACGGTGGACCCGCGCGGGGCGCTGATCGTCGCCGACGACCTGTCCAACATCGTCTGGCGGATTTCGCGCGACCCGGCGCAGTCGGCGGCGGCAAGCCCGTAGGGGGTGGTGCCTCGCCGGGCTACAGGAGACCGGCGAGGCCGTCCCAGACCAGCTTGGTGCCGGTGAGGCCGAGCATGACGTAGACGATGCGGTAGAAGACGCGGTCGCTCATCCGCGCCTGCAGCCAGATCCCGAGGCGGACGCCGATCGGGGCGAGGGGCAGCAGCAGCAGGCTGGTCAGCAGGTTGGTGGCCGAGAGCTGGCCGAGGAGCGCGTAGGGGATGAGCTTCACGTAGTTCATCACTGCGAAGAACACGACGGTGGTGGCGGCCAGCGTCGCGCGGTCCATGCGCAGCGGATAGAGGTACACGGCCAGGGGCGGGCCGCCGGCATGGGCGACGGTGCTGGTGAAGCCCGAGACCATGCCCCAGAAGCCGCCCTTGGCGCGGCTCGGCGTGGCGGGCGCCGGGGTGGCGCGGCCGGGGCGGGATTGCCACAGGCTGCGCGCCAGGAAGGCGAGCGCGATGCCGCCGACCATCAGCTTCACCGCCTCGCTGCTCATCAGGCCGAAGACGGCGGCGCCGGCGGCGATGCCGAGCAGGCCGCCGGGCAGGATGATGCGAAGCTCCGCGCCGCTCCAGCGGCCCCACCAGGCGCGGAGGCCGGAGATGTCCATGGCACACAGCACGGGCAGCGCGATGCCGGCGGCCTGCGGGGCCGGGATGACCAGGGACATCAGCGGCACGGCGACGTTGCCGGCGCCGGAGGCGAAGCCGCCCTTGCTGATGCCGGTGAGCAGGATTGCGGGCACGGCGAGGGCCCAGAACCAGGGGTCGAGAATGATGGGCAAGGTGTGACCCCGGGATGACGCGGTGGGAGGCCGCGTGTATGGCACGCGCTTTCGGGCGCCGCACCGTTGCGCGGGCCGCTATCCTCGCGAATGAAGGTGCGTTGTCTGATGGAGTACATGCAGGACCCGCTCTGGCTGGCGGGGCTGGCCTTGGCGATGGCCGCGACCGGGTTGCTGTCCGGCACGCTGGCGGGGTTGCTGGGGGTGGGCGGGGGCATCGTGATCGTGCCGGTGCTGTTCAGCGTGTTCCCGCTGTTCGGGATTCCGGAGGCGGTGCAGATGAAGCTGGCGGTGGGGACGTCCCTGGCGACGATCATCCCGACTTCCATCCAGTCGGCGCGGAAGCACTTCGCCAAGGGGACGATGGACGTGCCGCTGCTGCGGTCCCTGGTGCCGTCGATCGCGGTGGGGGTGCTGGCGGGGACGCTGCTGGGGGTGGTGGTGACGGGGAAGGCCCATACCGCGGTGTTCGCGGTGGTGGCGCTGGCGGTGGCGGTGAACATGGCGTTTACCGGGGTGGATTGGCGGTTCCGGGAGCGGTTCCCGGGCGGCTTGGCGCGGCAGGGGCTGGGCGGGTTCATCGGTGGCATCAGCGCGATGATGGGGATCGGTGGCGGCACGGTGGGGGTGCCGATCCTGTCCATGTTCGGGGCGCCGATCCGCAGTGCGGTGGCGACGGCGAGCGTGTTCGGGGTGATCATCTCGATCCCGGCGACGCTGGGCTTCATCTATGGCGGCTGGGGCAACCCGATGCTGCCGCCGCTGAGCCTGGGCTATGTGAACCTGATCGGCTTCGCGCTGATCGTGCCGGCGAGTTTGCTGGCGGCGCCGTGGGGGGTGCACCTGGCGCATTCCATTCCGCCGCTGCTGCTGAAGCGGGCGTTCGCGGTGTTCCTGGGGGTGACGACGATCAGGATGTTCTGGTCGCTGGCGCGGTAGCGCGGCGGCGGATGCGGCGTAGCCAAGCTTGCGGATGCAAGCGCCGGCGATTGAGGGATCGGAATCACGGCCGCCAGGGCAGGGTGCCGGCGGGCAGGCGGCGGGCGGCGAGGGTGGCGGCGGCCATCAGGCCGGCGGTGAGCAGCAGGGCGAGGCAGGAGACGGCGGCGGCGAGCGGGCTCTGGCCGCTGTCCTGCAGGCTGAAGACCAGCACGCCGAGGGTCTGGGTGCCGGGGCCGTAGAGGAGAGAGGAGACCGTGACCTCGTTCACCGCGGTGAGCGCCACCAGGATGGCGCCGGCGGCGAGCGCCGGGGCGAGGGGCGGCAGGTGGACCGACCACAGGCGGCGCCAGGGACCGGCGCCGAGGCCGCGGGCGGCGTCCTCCAGCAGCGGGTCGAGGCGGGCGGCGGCGGCGGCGGCGGGGCGCAGGGCGAGGGCCTGGAAGCGCGTCAGGTAGGCGAACAGGATCAGGCCTAGCGTGCCGTACAGCGCGCCGCCGCCGGGCAGCGACAGCACCACCAGGATGGCGGCGACGCCGGTGCAGGCGCCGGGCAGGGCGTAGGGCAGGTCCGTGCCGGTGGAGGCCAGGCGGACCGGGCGGGCGCGCAGCGTCAGCGCGATCGGCAGGGCGGCGGCGGCCAGCAGCAGCGCGGCGGCGGCGGACAGCAGCAGGGAATTGCCGAAGGCGCGGGCGGTCTGCGCGCCGGGTGCGATGGCGGCCAGGAAGTGGCGGGGGGTGGCGGTGACGGCGTTGAGTTCCATGCCGATGGCGGGGACCAGGGCGGCGGCGAGCAGGGCCAGCATCGGGATCGCCAGGACGATGAACAGGTAGCCGGCGACGGCGGCGGTGGTCGCGGCGCGGGCGGGGGCGGCCAGCGGCAGCGGTGCGTAGGGCAGGCGGCCGGCGGCGGGGGCGCGGCGGGCGGCAAGCGCCTGGAGCAGCAGGGCGGGGGCGGCGAGCGCCGCGAGCAGCAAGGCGAGGGCGGCCGCCTCGGCGAGGGAGGCGGTGCCGCCGGCGGCCAGGCGCTGCCAGATCAGCACCGGGAGGACCGGGAAGCGGGCGGGGATGCCGATCAGGGCGCCGACGCCGAAATTGCCCAGCGCCGCGACGAAGGCGAGGCCGGCGCCGGCCATCAGGCCGGGGGCGAGCAGGGGCCAGACGGTGCGGCGGAGGGCCGCTTCGGGGCTGGCGCCGAGGCCGCGGGCGGCGAGCACGACCTCTCCGGGCACGCGGCGCAGCAGGGCGGCGACGGAGAGCAGCACCAGGGGGGCGGCCTGCACGGCGAGCAGCAGCGCCATGCCGGCGGGGGAGTAGATCGGGTTGGGGGTGCCGATAGGCGGCGCGAGGTCGAGCGCCAGCAGCAGCGGGGAGGCGGGGCCGCCGGCCTGGATCCAGCCGAGCGCCATGACCTGCGCCGGGACCAGGGCGGGCAGCACGGCGCAGAAGATCAGGGTGCGGCGGGCCGGCAGGGTGCGCAGCAGCAGGGCCCAGGCGAGGGCGGCGCCGATCAGCGTGGCGAGAGCGGCCGCGGCGAGGGACAGGGCGAGGGAGCGCCAGGTGGCGCGCCAGGTGGCGGGGTCGGTGAGGGCGGTGGCGAGGGCGGTGCCGGCAATGGCCTCGGCGAGCAGGCGCAGCAGCGGGATGGCGCCGATGAGGAGGAGCCAGGCGAAGGCGAGGGTGGGGAGGAGGCGGGTGCGGGTCATCGGGGCCGGGGATGGGTGGGGAGGCCCCCCCTCACCCAACCCTCTCCCCCCATTGGGGGGAGAGGGCTTTTGGGGAATGGGATCAACCGCCGGTCAGGGTGGCGAAGCGGCGGAGGAGGTCGGGTTGCTCGGTGGCGGCGCGGGCGGCGTCCAGGGGCATGATGCGGATGGTGCGCGGGTCGGGGAAGCCGGCGGGCGGGGCGGTTTCGGGGTCGATGGGGAGGAAGCCCTGGCGGGCAGCGAGGGACTGGCCCTCCCGCGACAGCAGGAAATCCAGGAAGGCGATGGCGGCGGGGGCGTTGCGGGTGGTGGAGAGGATGGCGGCGGGCTCGGTGATGGCGGAGACGCCGTCCTCGGGGAAGACGAAGCGGATCGGGGCGCCGCGGGCGGCCTCGCGGATCGGCAGGTAGTCGATGGCGATGCCGAAGGCGCGCTCGGCGCCGGCGACGGCCTGGAGCACCGGGCCGTTGCCGCCGCGGGCCTGCACGCCGTTGGCCACCAGGCGCTCGATGAAGGGCCAGCCGAGGGCCGGGTTCTGGGCGAGCGCCGTCAGGTGGATGGCGGCGGCGCCGGAGACGGCAGGGGAGGGCATGGCGACCTGGTTGCGGGCGCGCGGGTCCACCAGGTCCTGCCAGGCCTTGGGCGTGAAGGGGGCGCGGGCGTGGTGGACGATGCCCGTGGTGATCAGCTTGGTGGCGAAGTAGGCGCGGCTGGCCTCGACCTGGGCGGGCGGTGTGCCGGCGAGCTGGACTTCCGGGCTCGGGCGCAGGCGGCCCTCGGCGCGGAGGGATTCGAAGGTGAGGCTGTCGGCCAGCAGCAGGACGTCGGGGCGCGGGCTGCCGGCGGCGATCTCGGCGCGGAGCCGGGTCATGATCTGGCCGGTGCCGGCGCGGATCCATTCGACGGTGACGCCGGGGTGGCGGGCGCGGAAGGCCTCGACCGTCTGGGCGGCGTCGGGTTCGAGCTGGGAGGTGTAGAGCACCAGCGGGCCGGAAATTCCCTGCGCAAGGGCCGGGGTGCGGAGGGCCGCGAAGCCGGCGGCCGCGAGGCCGAGTGTGCGACGATGGAGTGCCATGCCTGCCCTGCTGCGTGATGGTTGCGCTGCGATCTAGACGGGACCGGGCGGGGTGGGCAGGGGGGGTGTGTGAACTTCCTGTGGCGAAACGGCCAGGTCGTCGGGGAGGAGGCCCCCCCCCCCCCCCCCCCCCCGGGTGTGGTTGGTGATCAAGGAGGGGTCC
>NZ_JBHMFT010000026.1:0-62648 GCF_051433195.1 Falsiroseomonas sp. E2-1-a20
GGGGGGTCCCCCCCCCCCCCCCCCCCCCCCCCCCGTCCCGCCACCAGGCGAGGAGTGGGTGTTCCAGGAGGACCACCCGAATTGATTCAGCCGTTATCCGCCACGCCGCACCTCTACACGCCCGCTGTACTCGCCGCCGCAATCATAGCTGCGAGACGTGGTGCGGCGTCCGTGCTTGGCACCACCGACATGGACGTCGACGATGTCGCTGTGTCCGCTTTGCTCGAACTGCTGAGGCGCGATCACGTCATGCACCACAGCCAGTTCCTTCGGTTCGTGCAGCGTCTCGGGCGTCGCCGCGCGATCGACCTGCGTCGCGTTCGCTCTGGGCGGTCATGCGTGCAGGCGGATCGTCGTGTCGATCCGCTGCGCCGGACCGCGCTCCCATTCGACGCGATCGAAATCTCGCCGGTCTCCCTCGAGGATGAAGGTCGCGACCGCTGGAAACTTGTCGTGTCGCTGCTTCCGACTCTCTCCCCGGCGGAGAGGCGAGCGGTTTCGCGATATGTTGCTGGCAGCAGTCGGCCCACGCCTGCCGCCGAGCGCCAAGCGCGGCATCGGGCTACTCGACGCCTGCGTGCCGCCGTCGCCGCTATAGAGGTGGACTAAGCGTCTCGCCCACTCGCTGCAGCTGTGGACTCGCTGCCGTCGGGGCGACGCTGTCTCCCCCAGGCGCGCGCCCCTGCGACATTCCTCGATCCCGACCAAGTCGCGGAACATCCAAAGAAAAAAAGTAGGCTGCCACGCATCGGCGCGGCGGGTGGCGGTCCCAGGGTGACCGCCGCCCCGCCGCGCCCGATGCGCTGCAGCAAGGGGAGTTGGTCACCACCCCTGTTCAGGATCCCATGCATGCGCTCAACGCTCCTATCTTCAGCTTCCAACAACACGACCGCTGACATCTCCCGCTCTATAGTCGCGGCCGAGGCAGCCGCGGCGCTCGACGGCGCGCGGATGTGGTCCCCGCCAGAATCGTCAAGTCACCTTCGGTATCGGCGCCATGACCCGCAGTTGCCGCTCTCTCCTATCCGTCCCCTACGCACCCAGACGCGGTGGGGTCGACGGTGAGGCGCCGGCCGCATCGACGTGTTTGGTTGAGGCGCCGCCAATGGACGCGGCGGGAGCGTCTGATCCCCTCCCTGAGGTGCACTTATACCCCGCACGTGCTCGGGATGGCGGTCCGGCGGGTCGCGCTGCTGCGTGCCGTCGCGTCGGAGGTCGGCGTGGCTGTTCCGGGGCGGGATCACCTCGAGGATCTGCTTCGCCGCGGCCGGGCCGCCGGCCTGCTGGACCGGCGGCGCAAGGTGGCGGTCCGACTCACGGGTGATCCCGTCAGCATCAAACCCGCGATGTGGTTCACCGGTGCGCGCACCGTCCGCGAACTGGTCGTCGCAGCGCTGCTCAGCATTGTTCTGCCAAAGCAGCGCTGACGGTGGCGCAGGCCGCTGCCTGAAACCAGCCGATCATGGCTGCCGGATCCGATCCGGCGGCTTCGCCGCCGCTGGCGGCACGACCATTCCTCAGTTCTCTTGGAAAGACATGCACCAAAATTCCGACAACGACATCTTCAGGCTTCGACTTTCTGCCGTATCCGACACCGCCGAGCAGGACGACCAGGATGACCATGCCGCCCCGGTCACCGCCCTCCGCCGGGCGGTTGTTTTCCTCGCCAGCAGCAGCTGGCTTGCCGGCTTCGGGCCAAAGCCTCCACTGCAAGCCGTCTCTCCGGGGTTGTTTGCACGACGTCTCCAGCCCGGTGACGAATTCGCGCAGGCTCGCGAGCCTCGCGCAGCCGCTATCGGCATCGACACCACCACATTGCCGCGCTTGCCGCTCGTCGTCTTCGCCTCGGATCGCCTCTGCCTGGACATCCTGGCGGCGGCCCATCGGCGCGCGGAGACGCTGCCCGATGGTGGCGGTTCCAGCGCGGTCTGGCGCCTCGCCTTGGCGCTCAGTGTCGCTGGGGAGGGCGACGACGAAGGCGAGCTTGCTGTCCGCGCCGCCATTGCCGCCGCTGCCGCTGCCTTCATCGCCGGGCTGCCCGCCTCCAGCGCCGCCGCGCCCTTTACCCGCGCTGCTGCCAGTCTCGCGCTGGCCCGCGGGGGGACCGGGAATGAGCTTCCAGGCGACGGCGAATTGCGCGGCCTGGCCGAGATGATCGGCCTATGGCCGGTCCCAGCGCTCCGGCCCGATGGAACCCCGCTCGGCCTCTCCCTGGAGGGACAGGCCGCGCTGCGGGGTGCTGGTGCCGTCTTCAGGCCGCTCTTCGAAGCTGCGGCCATTGCCCTTGCCGACTCTCGTCCGCCGGGGCTGGTCGCGCCGGGGCCCGCGCGGCCGGTGCTCCTGGCGGAGCCTCCTTTCGCCGCGGAAGACGTCGAGCGTGCCGCGGTCGACCAGTATCGTGTTCTCCTCTCGCCGGTCGTAGCCCTACCACCACCCGAATCTGCCCAGGTCGCGGCGGCGGTTGGCCGCGCCTTCCCCTGGATGGACCAAGCCATCCAACCGCTGATGCGTGAGGTCGCCCTCGCACGCCTCGGCGGGGCCGCTGTTTGCCGCCTGCCGGCCCTCCTGCTGCTAGGGCCGCCTGGCGTCGGGAAATCCCGGTTCTGCCGGGCCGTTGCTGAAGGATGCGGCCTGCCGCTGCTGCGCCTTTCCGCGCCCGAACCCTCCTTCGTCACCGAATTGGCTGGCAACGGACGGGGCTGGCGCAGTGTCCGACCCTGCGCGCCGATGCGTGCCATTGCCACCACCGGCGTGCGGAATCCGGTCCTGATGCTGGACGATCTCGACCGCGCGCCAACTGACGATCGGTATGGCACCGCCGCCGGGGTGCTGCTCGCCATGCTAGAACCCGAGACGGCGCGTTCCTACCTCGACCCGTGCCTGTCGGTGCCCGTCGATATCTCAGCCGTCAATTGGATCGCCACAGCCAACAGCCTGGCCGGCATACCGGACGCGCTGCTGAGCCGGCTTCTCATTGTGCAAGTTGCGCCACCACCCGCCGAGGCCCTTGCCGCCTTGCTCGACGCGATGCGCGACGACATTGCGGCAGAAATTGACGCCACGCCGGAGACCCTGCCCGCCCTGCCCGACCAGGCCCGGACGTTGCTGCGGAAGGCCTTCAGCGACCGCGGCGCCACGCCTCGAAATCTCCGCCTTGCGCTTCGTGCCGCCCTCGGCGCGCTGGCGCTCGGCGAGGACCCACTGCCTGCCATGCGTCTCGTCCTCGAACCATCTTGCGCGGCGATCGAGGTCGGCTTCCCGCGCCGCACCCACGAGCCGCGCTGACCGGGCGCACGGCGCCCGCGACCCCGCACGACCCGCTCGTGCACCCGTCACAACCAGCACAACAGGAACAATCATGAACATCATCACCCCGCCCCCCAGGGCGGCGCTGCATCCACTTGCCCGGATTTTCGGCCTGACCCCTGCCGATGCCGCACCGTTCGAAGGCGACGTCCGGATCGACCACCACCGCGGGCGGATCTTCTCGCGCCATCGCTCCGGCGAGGGCCATGAGCTCGGATGGGAATGCCACCAGGTCAGGCCGGACGGGCGGTTCGATGTCAACTACGCTGGCGGCCACCAAAAGGGCCTGGTGGTTTCGGCCGCCCTCGGGAGCCGGCGCCTTCGGCTGACCGAGGGGGCCGTGGCGGCCATCGCCGCACGGGCCTTGCTCCATCCTGGCGAACCCATCACCTGGATTGTCGGCCTGGGTGGTGTCTGGACGGCGGATGCGGCGCGCCACATTGCGACGCTCGTCGAGCGGAAGAACATCACCATCATCGAGACGGCCAACGCCACGCACCACCCCGCCGGTCAGCAGATGCGCGCCGCTGCGCTCAAGGAGCTCGCGGCGCTCGCCGTGGAGGTTGTCAACCTCCCTGCCCCGAACGAAGGCTGGCTCGCGGCGCTCCGTAGTGCGCGCCTCGGGGCGGAGGTCGGCCGATGATCACCCCGCTGCGCCCCGCCGCCGAACTGACCCGTCGCGCCGTGGAAGGCTGGGCGTCGGCCGTCGAAGCCGAAAGGTACGACGTCCGGCTCGTTCACGCCGACGACAAGACCCGGGTCGAAACCCGCCGGCCGGGGCTTGAAGGCCTGCTCCGCCTGCTGCCGCTGCTCCGCGCCCGGAATGCCGAGGGGTGGCACGTCTATGCCCGTCCTGCCGACAGCTCCTATGTCCTTGTGGATGATCTGGACGAGGACGGGCTGCACAACCTGGATCTCGACGGGCATTGTCCCGCAGCGGTGGTCGTGACGAGCCCGTGGAACTATCAGGCCTGGATCCGGATCGCACCTGCCGGAGCCGGCCCATCGCACGAGGTCGCCGCCGAGGTGGCGTCGCAGCTCGCGTCGATGTTCGGTGGTGATCGAGGCGCGGCGAACTCCCGCCAGCTTGGAAGGTTGCCCGGCTTTCGGAATCGCAAGCCTCTGCACCAGCGCGGCGATGGTTCCTACCCGATCGTCACGCTCCGCTCCGCATGCTCGCAGGTTGATCCCCGCGCCGAGCGCCTGCTGGAGACGGCGGTCGGCGTCATGGCGCTCCGCCGTCGCTACCGGCCGCCGAGCCCGCGGGGCCCTGCCCGCATCGTGTCTGCGCTGGAGGCGCGGGATCCTGCCGAGGAGTACCGCGAGGGCATCGCACGCATTGTGGCGCATCTGCCGGTCGGCATGAAGCTGGACCGGTCGCGCGCCGACTTCGCCATCGCCCGTCGCCTCTTCGCGCGTGGTGCCTCGTCCACCTACGTGCATTCGGTGCTGCTGCAATGTGACAAAGCGGGCGAACTCGGCTGGCCCGATGGGCTTCACTACATCGAACGAACGGTCGCAGCAGCCAAGGATGCGCATGCTGCGCAAGAGGCTGATCACGGCGGGGGAGGACCTGGGGAGAGAAAGGGAGAAGAACTTTAGGAGTGCGGAGCGCCGACCTGAAAACATCGACCGGGGAGAAGGAAAGTGGGCGGAGTTTGGGCGACCAGGCTCAAAAGGCCTGGTCCGCACCTGCCAAGGTTGGGGTCGAGGGTTCGAATCCCTTCGTCCCCTGCGAACGGTGACAAGGTATACCTGCCTACGCCCGCGGCGACCTGTTTACGAGACGTCGCACACTCATGAACGATTGGGCGAAGTTCTGCGGCCGCATACCGGCTGCAGTGCATGACCCGACGACTGAAAACGGCCCTTGGCAGGCGATGACTGTGAAGCTGCCGGTTTGAAGATGAGGAGCTGCGGTCTGGCAAGTGAAGCAGTAAGATAGAGGTGTCCTTGGAGTTGGATGGGATCCACTACCCGCCGAAGATCGCGCCGATGATGTCAGTGTTGTCCCCGCCTCCCATTGGGCGACGCCCGTTTGCTCAGGCCTGCCGTGACCCCCGTCAGGCGTCCGGCAGCCGGCTTCGCAACTGGGTAGCAGGGTGGCCGAGGAAGCGGTCGATCGGCATCGGCACGGCCCAGGACCGCCGCACCGCTTCCAGCAGGTTGTCGCGGATCGGGTCCAACCGTGCCGCCACTACGGCCGCGTCGCGTCGCAGGTCCTTGGCCAGTTCGTGCACGTTGCGCGCCAGTGCCGCCATGTCGAGCGTCGTGGGCAGGCCGTGCCGCACGACGACGCGCCCATCGACGATCACATCCCGGACGCCGCGCCCGGATTCCGTGAACACCACCTGCCGGGCGGCGCTGTTCAGCGGCAGGAAGGACGGGTCGTCGAGGTCGATCAGCAGCAAATCCGCCAGCATCCCCGGCCGCAGATGGCCAAGCTCCGCTTCCAGCCCCGCCGGCCGTGCCGCGCCGGTGCAGGCCGCCCGCAGCGCATCGACAGCCAATGGCCGGCCCGGCATCGGGTCCTCGATGCCTGACAGGCTGCAGAACATCTTCATCGCCTGGAACATGTTCTGCGCGTCGGAGCAGGAGCAGTTGTCGCAGCCCAGCCCGATATTCACGCCCGATTCCAGCAAGGCGCGGAACCGCGCAATGCCGCTGCGGGTCTTCAGGTTGCCGACCGGGTTCAGCGCCACGCTGGTGCCGGTCTCCGCGATCAGCGCGATTTCCGCATCGGTCAGCCACACCGAATGCGCCAGGCTGGTGCGCGGGCCGAGCAGGCCGCAGGCCTCGAGGTAGCGCACCTGCGACCCGCCGTGCGCCGCCAGATGCTGCAGGCCGTGCACCGCCATGGCGCGGCTTTCATTGACATGGATGTACACCGGCAGCGCGTGGTCTCGGCTGGCTTGGCCGAGGCGCTCCAGCGTCCCACGCTCAAGCCGTTCGGGCGCGGAGGGGCCGAGGCCGAAGGTGATGCGCGGATGGCGGCCGCGATGCGGCGCGATGGCGGCGACCAGGCGCGCGACGATATCCTCCCCCGGCGGAAACAGCGGGCCGGCCGGGCCCGTGATCCGCCACTGCTGGTCGGGGGGAATGACCTCCTGCCAGAACGGCGTCGCGTCCAGCAGGCTGCGCTCGGTGAAGTGGGGCGCGAAGATGCAGCGGATGCCGACCTGGTCGTAGGCCTCCAGCACCGCGGCCATGTCGCCCTCGTCATAGGGATGGATGCGGTCCATGTCCTGCACCGTGGTGATGCCGGACAGCAGGCATTCCACCGCGCCGATCAGCGTGCGCGCCACCAGCTCCGCCCGCGAGCGACGGGGGTAGGAGGGCGGCAGCGCATACAGCCCCCACAGCTCCAGCGGCAGCGCCTCGAAGGCGCCCTTCAGCAGCGTGTCGTGCGAATGGTAGTGCGCGTTGAGGAATCCCGGCAGCGCCAGCCGCCGCGAGCCGTCGATCCGTTCCGCCGCCAGCACCGCCGCCCGCCACGGATGCGTCTCATCCGCCCGCGCCTGCCGCGCCAGGCCCGGTTCGACGGCGGCGATCCGGTTGCCGAGAATGAGGATATCGGCGGTGGCGGGCCGGTCGGTGTCGCCGTCGTGGTCATAGGCCGCGACATCCTCGATCAGCAGGCCATGGCGGGTCTCGGGCACTAGGCGAAGGCTCCTCGGCACGGGGCTTGCAAAGCCGGTTGCGGGATCACTGGATCCAGTTTGAAATAGCCTACCGTCCCGGTCCAGGGGCACCAGGGAGTTCCGCCGACCATGGCCAGGCTCAGCCTCACCCTTTCCTGTGGCGGCTATGACAGGACCCGCGCCCTGATGGACGGCCGCGTGGCGATCGAGGGAGTCGACCTGCAGGTCTTCCCGCTGGAGCCGGAGGAATGCTTCGCGCGCGCCTTTCGCAGCCAGGATTTCGACATCACGGAACGGTCCGGCAGCAGCCACCTGCTGACCACGGCCCGCGGCGATGCCCATTACGTCGGCATCCCTGCCTTCGTCTCACGCGTTTTCCGCCATTCCTCCATCTATATCCGAACCGATCGTGGCATTGCCTCACCCGCCGACCTGCGCGGCCGCCGCATCGGCCTGCCGGAATACCAGATGACCGTCTGCCTCTGGGCGCGCGGCATCCTGTCCGACGAATACGGTGTGCGGGCGGAGGATGTGCAGTGGCGCAATGGCGGGCAGGAACAGCCCGGCCGCACCGAACGCACCCCCATCTCACTGCCGCCCGGCATCGATCTGCAGCCCATCCCGCCGGACAGGACGCTGTCCAGCATGCTGGCGGCGGGCGACCTGGACGCGCTGGTCACGGCTCGCGCGCCAAACTGCTTCCTGGACGGCACGCCCCACATCGCGCGCCTGTTCCCGGATTTCCGCGCCGCGGAGGAAGCCTGGTATCGCAAGACCAGACTGTTCCCGATCATGCACCTGATCGGGATCCGCCGCTCCCTGGTCGAGCGGCATCCCTGGCTCGCCGCCAGCGTGCTCAAGGCCTTCGAGCAATCGCGCGCCATCGCGATGCATGAGTTGCGGCAGGTCGGCACGCTGTTCACCAGCCTGCCCTGGCAGCCGGACGACCTGGCGCGGGCCGAGGCGGTGATGGGGACCGACTACTGGCGCTACGGCTTCGCCCCCAACCTGCCGGAGTTGCAGGCCATGGTGCGCTGGGCGCGCGAGCAGGGCTTGGTCGCGCGGGACATGGACCCGGCCGAGATGTTCGCCGCGGCGACGCTCGATCCTTCGCGGATCTGACCAACGGTGGACGAAGCGCCGATCTGCCAACATGATGCCCGTGCCCGGCTTGCCCGCACGGTCCCGACGCCTTTCCAACAACCGAGGACGATACCGGTATGACCCACGCCATCACCCGCCGCAGCCTCACCGGCCTCGCCGCCGCCGCCCTTGCGACCCCGGCCCTAGGGCAGGGGCGCTTTCCGCAGCGTGACCTGACCTGGATCGTCTACCAGTCGCCCGGCGGCTCGATCGACGTCACCACGCGCACCATCCAGCCCTTCCTGGAAGCCCGTGGCTTCAAGTCGCAGCTCGAATACGCGACCGGCGCCGGAGGCCGCGTCGCGCGGGCCAAGCTTGCCTCCAACCGCGCCGACGGTCACACCATCATGACGGAGGTTGCGCCCGCCGTTTCGGTCGATACCGCGCTGTTCGAGGTGCCCTATACCTCGGAGACTTTCGCGCCGATCTATGGCTGGCAGTCAAGCGGTGGCCAGCTCAACGTCAAGAAGGACAGCCCGATCCGCAACATGGCGGATTTCGTGGCGGAATGCCGCAAGCGCCGCGTCGTCGTCGCCTCCATTGGGCGCGGCGGCGCGCATCACCTGCAGTTGCTGGCCATGCGGCGGGACCTCGGCGTGCCCTTCGACATCGCGCATTTCAACGGCAGTTCCGCGGCCTATGCGCAGGTGATCGGCGGCCATGTCGATGCCTCCATCGGTGGACCAGCCTCCGGGTCGCGCGCGCTCGACAACCTGCACATCATCGGCGTGTTCGAGCCGGAGCGCGCCCGCGCCCTGCCGGATCACCCGACGGTGGCGGAGCAGAACCTGAAGGTGCAGCTCGTCGCGCAGCTGTTCTTCTGCTCGGCTCGCGCGGCGGTGCCGGCGGACCGCCGCGCGGCGCTGACCACCGCCTTCAGGGAGGCGTTCAGCGACCCGCAACTGGTGGAGCGCATGAACCGGCAGGGCGAGTTCCCGGTGCTGCTGGAGCCGGGGCGGATCACCGAGATCCTGGCTGCCGAGTCCGCGCTGGTGCAGGCCTTCAAGGACGAGTTGCGGGTCTGAACCGATGATGGACCGCGCGCGCTGGCCAGCGATCGGCTTCGCGACCACGCTGCTGCTGGTCATGGCCTATGTCGCCGCCACCGGCCTCGGCGCGCGCGGCCTGTCCGGCCTGTTCCCGGCCGTGGTCGGCAGCGTCGGCGCCCTGGTCGCGCTGGTGAACCTGGTGCAGGTGCTGCGCGGCAGCCGTGCGGGGGAGGATCCGCTGGAGGCCACGGGGATCGATGCGCGCTGGGCCGCCGGGCTGTCGCTCGGCGTGCCGACGATCTACGCGCTGCTGCTGTGGCTGCTTGGCTTCTTCGTCGCCTCGGGCGTCGTGTTGGCCGGGCTGCCCTGGCTGCTGGGCTACCGCCGCAAGGTGGTGATCCTCGGCATGGTCGTGCTGACATTGCTGGCGGCCGATCTCGTCTTCGTCGAGATCTTCGACATGCGACTGCCCCAGGGCCTGGTGATGGAACGCATCGGCGACGCACTGCTGGCGGAATGATGGATCAATGATCGACAACCTTCTCCTCGGCCTGTCGGTCGCGCTGCAATGGGAACAGTTGCTGTTCATGCTGATCGGCACCGCCGGCGGCATGTGGGTCGGCGTTATTCCGGGCCTCGGCCCGATCACGGCCATGGCGCTGCTGATCCCCTTCACCTTCAACATGGATCCGCTTTCGGCCCTGCTGATGCTGGCCTCGATCTCGGCGGCGGCGAATTGCAGCGGGTCCTTCACCTCCATCCTGCTGAACGTGCCGGGGGAAAGCACCTCCGCCGCCACCTGCTTCGATGGCTACCCGATGTCGCGCCAGGGTCGTGCCCGCGTCGCCATCGGCCTGTCGATCGGCGCCAGCCTGTTCGGCGCCATCGCCGGAATGCTGGTGGTGATGGCGCTGACGCAACCCCTGCTGGAAGTCGCCAAGGCGTTCAGCCCGGCGGAGTTCTTCGCCCTCGCCATGCTCGGCCTCGCCGTGGTCGCGGTGCTGAGCCGCGACGCGCCGTTGAAGGGCATCATCATGGCGGCCCTCGGACTGTGCGTGTCCTTCATCGGCGTCGACAGCGTGATGGGTGAAGCGCGCTTCAGCTTCGGCGTGCTCGAACTGCAATCCGGCATCGGCCTGGTGCCGGTCACCGTCGGGCTGTTCGCCGTGTCCGAGATCATCGGCTGGATCGTGACGCGGGAACGGGTTTCCCAGATCGGCGCGCTGACCGGCAGCGTGCTGGCCGGCGTGGTCGATACCTTCCGCTACCCGGTGGCGCTGCTGCGGTCCACCGGGCTCGGCATCGTCATCGGCATCACGCCCGGCGTCGGCGCGGTGGCGGCCAGCTTCCTTGCCTACGCGGTGGAGAAGCGATCCTCCCGTACTCCGGAACGCTTCGGTCAGGGCGCGCCGGAAGGCGTCATCGCGCCGGAGGCCGCCAACAATAGCGCGGTCTGCGCCAGCCTGGTGCCGGCGCTGACCCTCGGCATCCCGGGTGGTGCGACCTCCGCCCTGCTGCTGGTGGCGCTGACCATCCACGGGCTGCGGCCCGGCACCATGCTGTTCACCAGCCAGCCGGACCTGATCTGGGGTTTCTTCGTCGGGCTGATGATCGGCGCGCTGATGTTCGCCGCGATGGGCCTGCTGATGACCAACCTGTTCGCCAAGGTCACGCTGGTCCGGGCGGAGATCCTGGCGCCGGTCTTCCTGGTGATCAGCTTCGCCGGCGTCTATGCCCAGGACCAGCGGCTGTTCGATGTCTATCTCGCCGTGGCCTTCGGCATCTTCGGCTATTTCGCGCGGCGCCACGGCTACCCGGTGGTGCCGCTGGTCATCGGGCTGGTGCTGGGCACGCTGGCGGAAACCTCCTTCCACCAGGGGCTGACGATTGCCGGTGGCGACCTGTTCGCCATGCTGACGCGCCCGGTCACCGCGCTGCTGCTGGGGGCTGCGGTGCTGCTGCTGGGCTGGACGCTGCTGGGCGACCTGTTGCGGAAGAAGGCCTGATGCCGATGCTGCTGATCCAGGGCGCCTTGCTGGCGGATGCCACGCGTGCCGACATCCTGGTGCAGGACGATCTGATCCTGGCGATCGGCCCGGGCCTGGACGACCCTGGGCATCCGGCGCGCGCGGGATGGCCGCCGCCCGACCGCATCATCGATGGCCGCCGCCGCCTGGCGATCCCCGGCCTGGTCAACGCGCACTACCATTCGCATGACGTGCTGCTGAAAGGCATGTTCGAGCCGCTGCCGCTGGAGCAGTGGAACCTGCTGGCGCTGCCACCCAGCTACCCGCGCCGGCCGCGTGCGGAACTGCGGCTGCGCACGCTGCTGGGGGCCGCCGAGTGCCTGCTGGGCGGCATCACCACCGTGCAGGACATGAACCGCCTGCATCCCTTCGACGAGGACGACCTCGACCTGGTGCTGGATTGCTACCGCCAGGTCGGGCTGCGCGTGGTCTATGCGCCGCATTTCTCGGAAGTCCCGCCGACCGAGAGCATCCCGCATTTGGCGGATTGCGTGCCGGAGGCGGAGCGCTGGCGGCTGTCCGGGGGCGTGTCCCTGTTCCCGCGCGGCGCCGACCCGCTGGGGCGCATCGAGGCGGCCATCGTGGCGCGGCGTGACGATGCGGGCCTTGTCACCTTCGCGCTCGGGCCCTCCGCGCCGGAGCGGGTGCGGCCTGCGACCCTGGCGCGCCTCGCGGAGGTTTCGGCGCGGCTCGACATCCCGGTCTTCACGCATCTGTACGAAAGCCGCGCCACCGTGGTCGGCGCGCGCCATGCCGCGCCCGGCGGGTCGCTGGTCACGCAACTGGCGGAGGCCGGGCTGCTCGGACCAAGCCTCGGGCTGGCGCATTGCGTCTGGCTGGATGCGGAGGAAATCGCGCGCATCGCGGAGGCCGGTACGCATATCGTGCTGAACCCGGTTGGCAATCTGAAGACCCGCAGCGGCATCGCGCCGATCAAGGCGCTGCGCCGCGCCGGGGCGAGGCTGGCGCTCGGCGCCGACAATTGCTCCTGCTCCGACTCCCAGAACCTGTTCCAGGTGATGAAGGCGTTCTGCGCCCTGCCGGCGGTCTCCGACGATCCGGATGAGGACCCGCCCGAGGCCGCCGATGCGCTGGCCGCCGCGACGGAGGGCGGCGCCGCGGCGCTCGGCCTGGGCGGCAAGGTGGGCGCGCTGCGGCCGGGGATGAAGGCGGATATCGTGCTGCTGGACCTCACCGACCCATGCTTCGTGCCGATGAACAACCCGTTGCGGCAACTGGTGTTCGCCGAATCCGGGCGGGCCGTGCGAACCGTGCTGGTGGATGGCCGCATCGTGGTCGATGAGGGCCGCCTGACCGCCTTCGACATGACGGCGCTGGCCGATGAGGCGGCGGCGCTGCTGCCGGCCCTGCACGCCGATGCCAGGGCGGTGCGCGAACGCCTGGCGCCGATCTTCCCCCTGGTGCAGGAGGCCAATCGTCGCGCCTGGGCGGAACCCGTGCCGCTGTGGCGCTACGCCGGGCGCTGCCCGACCTGCGCCCCCACGCAGCTGCGCGCGGACCCGGCATGAGCGGCGCACGGCTTGAAGACTTGCCTCTGCTGACCGGCGCCGGCCGCTTCTTCGCCGATGCGGCGGTGCCGGCCGGAACGCTGCACCTGGTCTTCCACCGCTCGCCGCACGCCCATGCCCGAATCCTTGGCATCGACACGGCGGCGGCGCTGGCCGTCCCGGGCGTCATCGCGGTGCTGACCGGCGCCGATCTGCTGGCCGATGGCGTCAAGGGCATCCCGTGGGAGGTGCGCCCGCCGGGCAGCCCCACGGACTGGCCCCTCGGCGACCCCCGCGCCGCCATGCCGCAGCCCGCCATGCCGGCGGATGTGGTGCGCTTCGTGGGCGAGGCCGTGGCCGCCGTGCTTGCCGACACCCGGCAGGCAGCCCGCGATGGTGCGGAGGCGGTAGAGGTGGCCTGGGCGGATCTGCCGGCGGCCGCCACCACCGCCGCAGCTGCCGCCCCGGATGCCCCGCTGGTCTGGCCCGACCGCCCCGGCAATCGCGCCTTCACCATCGAACTCGGCGACGTCGACGCCACCGCATCCGGGTTCGCCGCCGCGGCCCATGTCGTGGAGCTGGACCTGCACAACCCGCGCATGGCCGGCGTGCCGCTGGAACCGCGCGGCGCGCTCGCCCTGCCGATGCCGGAGGGCCGCTTCACGCTGTGGACGCCGGCCGGCAAGCCGCATCCGCTGCGCGATACGCTGTGCGATGCCGTGCTGGGCTGGCCGCGCTCCAGGCTGCGCGTGCAGGTCGGGCAGATCGGCGGCGGCTTCGGCGTGAAGAACGTGCTCTACCCCGAACAGGTCGTCACGCTGTGGGCCGCGTCCCGGCTCGGCCGGCCGGTGCGTTGGGTTGCGGATCGGGGCGAGGCCTTCCTGGCCGACATCCAGGGCCGCGACCAGGTGAACCGGGCCGCGCTGGCGCTGGATGCGGCGGGCGCGATCCTGGCGCTGCGGCTGCACACGCTGGCCGGGCTCGGCGCCTATCTCGCGCCCCGAGGCGTGGTGCCGCCGCTGCATGGGCTGAAGATCCTGGCCGGCTGCTACCGCGTGCCGGCGGCGCATGCGGTGGTGCAGGGCATCCACAGCCATGCCGTGCCCACCTGCAGCTACCGGGGCGCCGGCCAGCCGGAGGTGCTGTATGTGGTGGAGCGCCTGATGGATGCCGCCGCAGCGCAGCTCAGCATCGCGCCCGCGGAGCTTCGCCGCCGCAACCTGCTGCATGCTGCGGAGATGCCGGCGCGCACCGTGGCCCACGCCACCTATGAAGGCCTGGACCTGCCGGCGATGCACCAGGCGATGGAGGAGGATGCGGGCTTCGCCGCACGCCGCGCCGAAGCCGCCACGCGCGGCCGCCTGCTCGGCCGGGGGCTGGCCGCCTGCATCGAGGCCTGCGGCTTCGGCTTCGCGGAGGAAGCCCGGCTGGAGGTGCCGCCCGATGGCCGGCCACGCGTGCTGATCGGCACGCAATCCTCCGGCCAGGGCCACGCCACCACCTATGCGCGGCTGGTGGCTGAGGTGCTGCATGTGCCGCCCGGCATGGTCGATGTGGTGCAGGGCGATACCGATGCCATCGCCAGCGGCAACGGCACCGGGGCCTGCCGGTCGCTGACCGTCGGCGGTGCGGCGCTGCACCTGGCGGCGGTGGAGGTGGCGCGGCGGGCCGAGGTGATGGCGGCCGAGCGCCTGGAAGCCGCGCCGGCCGATATCCAGCGCGACGGCGCCGATTTCGTTGTCGCCGGCACCGACCGCCGCATCAGCTTCCTGCAGCTTGCCGCGACCGCCGAGGGCGCGCTGGACGCCGCCGCGCGCTTCGCGCCGCGCGACTACACCTATCCCGCCGGGATGCATGTGGCGGAGGTGGAGGTGGATGCGGAAACCGGCGTGCTGGCCTTGACGCGCTACGAGGCCCTGCACGATGTCGGCCGCGCCGTCAGCCCTGGCATCGTGCGCGGGCAGCTGCAGGGTGGCGTGGCGCTCGGCATTGGCCAGGCCCTGGGGGAGGCGACGCATCACGACACCGAAGGCCAGCTTCTGACGGCCTCGCTGATGGACTACCGCGTGCTGCGCGCGGACGACCTGCCGGATTTGGCCATCGGCCTGGTAGGTGCGCCGACCGGGCTGAACCCGATCGGCACAAAAAGCGTGGGCGAGGCCGGCCCGGTCGCCGCGCCGCCCGCCGTGATGGCCGCCGCGCTGGATGCGCTGCGGCCACTGGGTGTGAACCACCTCGACATGCCGCTGACGCAGGAAAGCGTCTGGCGCGCGATCAGCCGAAGATCGTGACGCCGGTCTCGGCTTCCAGCCAGCGGCCGAAGCGGAACTTCATCTCCGGCCCGTCGATCGGCGGCGCCGGAATCTTGCGGCCCAGCGCCTCGACCTCGAGCACGAACAGCCCGTGGCCGAGCGCCCGCACCTGCTCCATTCCGGCCACCAGGTCCTGCACCGTCTCGAACTGCGCCGCGCGCGCCACGCCGAGCGCGCGGGCCATGGCCGGGTAGTCGTTGCGCGCCGCATTCGGCAGGGCGGCATCGAAGGTGGAGCCATAGGCGCGGTTGGAGACGACGAAATGCTTGAGGTTGGGCAGGTCCATCTGCCGCTCCACCATCAGCGTGCCCGGGTTCATCACCAGCGCGCCGTCGCCGTTCAGCACCCAGACATCGCGTTGCGGAACGCCCAGCGCGATGCCGGCACCGAACATCGGCGCCAGGGACATGCTGGCCTCCAGGTAGAACACGCTGTCGCGGTCCTGCGTCAGCCCCCACCACATCTCACTCGCATTGCCCGCTGACAGCACCACGATCTCATCACGCCGCGCCGCGATCAGCGCCTGGAAGGCCGCTTCCATGCTCATGGTCATCTCAATCGGCCCCCTTCAACACGCTGCGCGGCAGTCCGATCACGACCGGCCGCGCGATGGTGCGCGAATGCCGGATGGCGCGGCCGATCTCCGGCAGGTCGGCACGGCCATGGACTTCCACGAAGGGCATCGCCATCGCCGCCAGGATCGGCCGCAGATAGAGCCCGTTGGAGACATGGTACTTCGCCTTGTCGCCGATATCGCCGCGCAGGGTGATCAGGATCGGCAGCGGGATCTGGTAGGTGTAGTTGATCTTGGTGATGGCGTAGATGCAGGTGAGGAAGCCGCTCGCCCCCATCACCGCCAGCGCCGAGGTGCCGGAGAAGAAGGCCCCAGAACACAGTCCGATGGCGCTTTCCTCGCGGTTCACCGGCACATGGCGGAAGCGCGCATCGCCGTCGAAGCGCCCGATCATGTCGGCGATCCAGCCATCCGGCAGGCTGGCCACCAGCTTGACGCCCGCGGCAGCCACCTGCTCCACGATCTCGGCGGACAGATCCGCGCTGTCACTCGACACTGGCATTTCCCTTCGGATCGAAATACGGCGCGGCAAGCCCCGGCACCGCCAGCGCATCCGACGCCAGGCAGATGTCCTGCGCGGCATTGCCGAGCGACTTGAAGACGGTGATCTCCTCCGCGTCGTGCCGCCCGCGCAGGGTGCCGGCCAGCGCCGCGCCGATCTCGCCCACGACACGCGCGCGATCCAGCGCCCCGGAGGCCAGCGGCAGCACCAGGTCCCCGGCGCGCGCGAGGCAGGCGGATTCGCTGTCGCACCAGAACAGGCCGCGCGCGGCCAGCACATCATCGGCCTCCCGCGTGTCGGGCCGGAAGGCGCCGCCGAGATTCACATGCGTGCCTGGCCGCAGCGCCGCGCCGGGAAATACCGGGGCTTCGGCATTGGTGACGGTGGTGACGATGTCGGCTTCCGCCACCACGGCGCGGTCCGTCGTGACTTCGGCGGGCAGGCCCTCCGCCCGCAGGCGGGCGACCAGCGCCTCGGCGCGCCGCGCGTCGCGCCCCAGGATCACGGTGCGGCCGATGCGCCGCACCGCGGCCACCGCATGCGCGCAGGGCCCGGCCAGCCGGCCGGCGCCGATCACCACATGCGTCGTGGCCTCGGGCCGCGCCAGCAGCCGCGTCGCCGCGGCGATGCCGCCGCCGGTCCGCCAATCGGTCAGCGCATCGGCCGAAAGCAGGCCGAGCGGCGCCAGGCTGTTCGCGTCGAACAACATCACCATCGCCGTGCTGTCAGCGCCGCGGGTCGCGATCAGCTTCAGGCCGAAGACCTCGCCCGACAGGAAGCCCGGCATGGCGAAGACGATGCCCTCCCCGTCCGGCCGCTGGATCTCGGACCGCACCGGCACCACCATCGTGCCGGAGGACAAGGCGATGAAGGCGCGCGCGCTGCTTTCCACCGCCAGCGCCGGCGTCAGCACTGTTCGCAGCGCCGCCTCCGACAGCAGCCGCATCAATGCGCGTCCAGCAGGCGGCCGAGGCCAGCAATGGGCGCCGCGTTGCCCGCCAGCCGCAAGGCGCGCCACAGGAGCGCGGTGTTGGAGGTGACGACGGGCACGCCCAGCGTGGACTCCAGCGTTGCGATGCTGGCGAAGCTCGGCAGGTCCGTGGCCAGCAGCACCACCGCATCCGCCCGCGGCAGGCCGTGGACGAAGCTGGCCAGGCGGTCCGGCCGCACTTCCGGCACGTCGCGCATTGCCAGGATGTCCAGCGTGGCATGGCCCGCCAGCTCCAGGCCCTCGGCCGCGAAGAAAGCCGGCGCCAGCGCATGGATCGCCGCCGGATAGGGCGTGCCGAGTGCAATCCGGCGCACGCCGAGCGCCGCCAGCGCATCGGCCATCGCGCTCCAGGCGGAGGCGCAGGGCGTGCCGGTGGCTGCCGTGACCGCCGCGGTGCGGTGCCGGTTCCAGCCGGGCTCCATGATGAAGCTGGTGACCATGTCGGCCAGCAGGATGACGTCGGTGCCGGTCGCGGCCAATTCCGCCACCGCCCGGTCCATCTCCGCCTCCATCCGCCGCACCGCATCGGGGGTCAGGTCGCCGCGCGCCAGGATGCGGGTGGCGAACAGGGCCACGCCAGGCGGCAGGACGGACCAGAATTCCGGCTCGATGACCGAGTTGTTCGCCGGCACGACCAGGCCGATGCGTCCCGCCGGCCCGAATTGCGGTGCAGCCTGCGACCCGGATCGTCGATGGTCTTGCATCGGGGTGGCCGGCCTCGCTATCTGGATCCAGGAATCCACTACAAGCGTCCAGGCCGGTTGCGTCAAGCGGGCCCGCCGCCGCCCCGCATTCATTCAGGATCCTTGCCGAGACATGCCGATCGAATCCGCGCAGACGCTCTGCCTCGCCCATCTGCGGGACGAGATCCTGTCCGGCCGCCTCGCACCCGGTGAGCGCATCCGGCCGGAGGCGGTGGCGGCACGGCTCGGTCTCAGCCGCATGCCGGTGCGGGAGGCCCTGCATCAACTCGACGCGGAGGGACTGGTCACGCTGCGCGCAAACCGGGGGGCCATCGTCACCCGGCACGACCCGGCCGCCCTGGCCGAGATCTTCGAAATGCGCGCGCTGCTCGAAGGCCTTTGCGCCCGCCACGCGGCGCGCGGCGCAACGGCGGCCGATATCGAGGACCTGGATGCGGATTGCCAGGCGATGCGCCGCGCCATCGCCGATCCGACCCGCTGGGTGGACCGGCACGAGGATTTCCACGACCGGCTCTGCGCCCTGGCCGGCCGCCCCCGCGCGGCGGCGGAAGCACGCCGGCTGCGCCTGCTGGTGCGCCCGCTGCTGCATGGCTTCGTGGCGGCGGAGCGTGATCCGGAAGCGCTTGGGCATGAGCATGAGGTGATCGTGGACGCGCTGCGCGACCGCGACGGGCGGCGCGCGGAACGCCTGGTGGTCGCCCATGTCAACGCCAATGCGGCCTCGCTGCTCGGCGTCGCCACCTCGCCCCGGCTGCGCGGCCGATGCTTGACACGCTGATCTCGGGCGGCCGGATCGCGACCGCCACAGGGCTGGTCGAGGCCGATCTGGGACTGCGCGACGGCCGGGTTGCCGCCCTGCTGCGACCCGGGGAGGCCTCGTCGGCACGCCAGGTCGTTGCCGCCGATGGGCTGGTGGTGCTGCCGGGGCTGGTCGACGCGCATGTCCATTTCCGCGACCCCGGCCTGACCCACAAGGAGGATTTCACCAGCGGCACCGCGGCGGCGGCCGCCGGCGGCGTGACCACGGCGCTGGTGATGCCGACGGACCTGCCGCCGACGCGCAGCGCCGAGGATGTCGCGGCCAAGCGCGCGCTCGCCTCCGGCCGGCTGCATGTCGATGTCGGCCTGCAGGCGCTGGCGGTGGAAGCCGGGCCGGTCGCGGCGCTGGCCGTTGCCGGCGCCGTGTCCATCGAGGTGTTCCTGGGCGACATGCCGGCGGCACTGATGCCGCGCGACGATGCGGCACTGGCCGCCATCGCGCAGGCGGCCCGCGCCGCCGGCATCGTGCTCGGCATCAACCCGGCCGATGACGCGGTGATCGCGGCGGCGGAGGCGCGGCTGCTGGCGCTGCGGCCGCGTCCGGGCAGCGACCCGCTCGATTTCTTCCACTCCCGCCCGCCGGAGAGCGAGGCCCGTGGCATCGCCCGCGCCCTGGCGGTGGCCGCCGGCGCGGCGCTGCATCTCCGCCAGATCAGTTGCCGGGACAGCCTGGCGCTGCTGCGCCAGGCTCGCGAGCGCGGCCAGGACATCACCGCCGAGACCATGCCGCACTACCTGCTGCTGGATGAGGCCGAGATCAGCCGCCAGGGACCCTTCGCCAAGATCCTGCCGCCCTTGCGCCAGGCGGCGGACCGGGCCGCGCTGTGGGAGGCGTTGCGCGACGGCACGCTGGACATGGTGGCTACCGACCACGCGCCGCATGCCCTGGCCGAGAAACTGCCGGGCCTGGAGGATATCTGGGCCGCGCCCGGCGGCTTCCCCGGCGTGCAGACACTGCTGCCGCTGATGCTGGGCGCCGTCGCCGAAGGCCGCATCGGCTGGGGCGACCTGGTGCGGCTGTGCTGCGAGGCGCCGGCCCGGCGCTTCGGGCTGTTCCCGCGCAAGGGGCACCTGGCGCCCGGCGCCGATGCCGATCTCGTCCTGGTGGACCCAGGCCGCAGCGCGGTGATCCGCAACGCGGACCAACGCAGCCGCGCCGGCCGGACGCCCTTCAATGGCTGGGAGACCACCGGCTGGCCGGTCGCCACCTGGCTCGGCGGCGTCTGCATCCTGCGCGAGGGTGCCCTGGCGGAGGCCCGCCGCGGCGCCGTGCTTTAAGAGCATTTTCAAGTCAGGCGGATACGCCTGACGGCTTGGAAAATGCGCCAAATCAACGGCTAGCTAGGCACCCGCACCACCATCGCCGCCAGCCCGCCCCCGGCCGGGGCCTGCTGTTCCGCGCCGCCGGTGATGAAGCTGCGCGTGGTGCCGAACAGCGCGCCCACCACGCCGGAGGCCGCGGGTCGCAGATGTTTGTCGGCGTCGAACTCGCTTTCGAACACCGTGGTGCGCCGGCCGCGCACCATGCCGCCCGGCCGCACCCCCACCTTCACGAACAGCGCCTCCGGCGTGCTGCCGGTGAACAGGCCGTCCGCATCCGGCACCAGCCCGGCGCGCCGCGCCAGCTGCAGCAGCGCCGCGGCGTCCAGGATATCGGCCATCGGCGCGCTCTCCAGCCGCAGATCGCCGCCAGCGCCCGGGACATTGGCCAGCAGAATGACCTCGTTGTTCGCAAGCTCCGTGCCCGAGACCGCCATGACCCGCCGGCTGTGCAGCGCGACGTCGCGGCCGATCGCGGAATCCACCACACGATCTTCCGCGACCTCCCCCAGCGCAATCCCGGCCCCGAGTGCCGCAACCGCGCGCGCGATGGCGGTGGAACCGGCGCGGGCGCCGATCTCGGGCGGCAGGTCCGCCAGGTGCCGGCGCGGCAGCACGGGGCTTTTCACGAAGACCAGGGCGACCTGGTCCGCCGTCGCCCCGGCATCCGCCATCGCCGCGCGGACCGCGGTGGCCACCGCCAGGGCGTGGGCGCGCCCCCCCCGGTCCGCCAGCGGCACCGGCGGGCTGGACGCGGCCCCCAGCGCCAGGCGTGGCGGCCCCGCGGGGTCGCGCGGCGCGTCCCCCGAAAGCTCCGCCAGCAGGTAGCCGAAGGGGGTGATGACGCCCTCGCAGCCGGTCGAGAACACCAGCGTCGCACGTTCCATCGCTGCTGCACCGAGCTGCTCCGTGATGGCCGCGCGTGCCGCGCCGATCGCGACCTCGCGGGAAAAATCATTCAGCGTCGCGGTGCCCTCGGTCTTGCCCAGCACGGCAAGGCGGCGCAGGCGGTCGCGCGGCAGCGCCGCCAGCAGGCGCGCCAGGTCGCGCGCATCGCCCGGACCCTCGCAATCATAGGCCGTGAGCATCAGCGTCATCGCGGGCGGTCCGTTCCAGCAGGCGGCCAGCTTCGCTCCTGGACGCCAGGTGGGCAAGGCACGCGGCTTGCAGGCTTGCGGCCTGCCGTCACGCACCGCACCATCGCCGCGCACCACAGGGCCGCCGATCGATGCCGCATGACGACAGCTTCCTGATCCTGCGCGAAGGCGAAGCGGAAGACCTGGTCACGGCGGCCGAGGCGTTGGACGCCGTCGAATCCGCCTGGCGGGAATACGGAACGGCACGCCGCGTGCTCTCGGATCCTGCCGCCATGAAGCTGCGCAGCGGCGCCACGACCTTCAAGATCAAGGGCGCCGTTCTTGGGCAGGCGCGGATCGCCGGCTTCCGCCTGGTCGCGGATCGCCAGGAGGCTGGCGGAGAGACGACCCGCGACTGGTTCTGGCTGGCCGATCCGGATGGCGGCCGCCCGCTGGCGCTGGTGGAGGCGTTCTGGCTGCACTGCCTGCGCACCGCGGCCACCGGCGCCCTGGCGGCCCGTCTGCTGGCGCCGGCCGGCATCACCACCGCGGCGCTGATCGGCAGCGGACGGATCGCTGCGCATGTGCTGCCGGCCCTTGCCGCGGCGCTGCCCGGGCTGCGGCAGGTGGCGGTCGCCTCCCGCCGCTTCTCCGCCGTGGAGCGCTTCTGTGCCGAGGCCCAGCCGGGGCTGCCCTTCGCGCTGCGCCCCGCCCCGAGCGTGCGGGAGGCCTGCGCCGGTGCGTCGCTGGTGCTGACCATCACCAGTGCCATGGCGCCGGTGCTGCATGCGGCGGATCTGGCGCCGGGCGCCACGGTGGTCGGGCTCGGCGATACCGAGATCGCCGCCGATGTCCTGGCCTGGGCAGATCGCTTCGTCGTCGACGACCTGGCCTTCGCGACCACGACCGGCAGTGTCGCCGGCTGGATCGCCGGCGGCGCGGTGACGGCGGCAGACCTTGAGCAAAGGCTGGACGCGGATGTCGGGGAGATTGCCGCGGCGCTCAAGCCTGGTCGGCTAGGGCCCGAGGACAACGTCCTCGCCGTGGTACAGGGCATGGCTGTGGGTGACCTCGCCTTGGCGGGTATGGCGTGGCGGAGAGCGGACGCAACCCGGGTGGGAGCAAGAATTAATTTGGCAGGACGGGGGCCGGTCTCGATCTAGCCGGACACTTCATCAAGGCTGGCGGGCAGGGCACAAGGCGTTGATCCGCCAAGGGATTCGGCTGCGAACCCAGAACCCTGCCGGTTTCGGCCAGCACGCCCGCCGACGCACCCGCTAAGCTGCCCCTGCCGGGGCTGTAGCCGGTCGCCTGCAAGCCGATCATCGCCCGCTACGACGGCAGATCTCGCTCGTCCGACGGTGGCCTGCTGGCGCTGCTTGCGATTGAGGCGCGTCCCGGCGTGGCCGAACGTCTCGCTGCTTGCGTCAATGGTTCGCGCGCTCGAGCACGTCCGCCACGGTCTTGCTGAGATGCTGCGCCTCCACCTCCTGATGATTGGCGCCGACCACGACGACGGCAACGATGCCACGGCCGATCTGAAAGACTCAGCCTGCCCGCGGATGGACCTTCAGCCCTGGATCCGCAGCAAGGAATCCAGAAGCGAATCCGCAGCTTGCCTCGCGCAACCAAGCCTGGACAGGCCTCCCATGCCGCCGCAGACTGTCGGCGGCTTCCGGAGGCTGGTGCAATGACGTTGCCGACCATGTCCCTTTCCCGACGCGCCCTCGGCGCCGGCATCCTGACCTCGGCTGGGCTGGCGCTGACGCCCGAAGCCCGAGCACAGGCTCCAGGCGCCGTGAACTTCATCGGCTGGTCGGCTGCGGTCGATCAGGTCAAGGCGCAGATTTCTGCGTTCGAGGCCGCCACGAGTCTGCGCGTGAACTATGAGAACTTTCCCTGGGCCCAGTTCCGCACCGCCCTGGTCACCCGCCTGGTCGCCAACGCGCCCATCGACGTCTCCTGGGTCTCCGACGCCTGGCTGCCGGAATTCGCGGAGGCCGGCTGGCTGGCCGATATTTCCGACGTGCCGCAGCTGATGCGCTACAACACGGAGGCCGCCGAGTACTGCACCCAGTCGATGACCTATCGCGGCAAGCAGTACGGGCTTTCCTACTACGGCGACCACATGTCCTTCATGGTGAACACGGACATGCTGGCCCGCGCCGGCATCTCAACGCCGCCGACGACGTGGGATGAAGTTGTCGAGCAGTCGCTGCGCATGAAGCAGCAGGGCATTGCCGACTTTCCGCTGCTGCTGTCGCTCGCCGCCGACACCTGGCTGATCGAGTTCGTCACCGCCCTGACCTACAGCTTCGGCGGCCGCTTCGTGGACGACCAGGGCGCGGCGGTGATGGCGGATGCTGGCCGCGGCGCGGTGCGTGCGGCAGCCTTCCTGCGCGATGCCATCCATCGCCACAAGATCCTCTCGCCCGGTGCCGTCGAGACCGGGGAGATCAACGGGCTGCGCGCCTTCGGCAGCGGCGCCCATGCCTTCGCCATCGTGCCGACCTACCGCATCCGCGCGCTGAACGACCCGGCGCAGTCGTCGGCCGCGGGCAAGATCCGGCTGGCGCTGATGCCCAAGGGCGGGCCCTCCGGCACCAACGAGACCTGCGGCTGGATCCGGTTCTACGGCATGACGCCCGGTGCCAAGGCCGATCCCGCACGCCGCGCCCGCGCCGTGCGCTTCATGGAGTTCTTCGGCGGCCGTGACACCGCCGGCAACTACTCCATGCAGAAGCTTCTGCTCACCGATGTGGGCCTGCCATCCTGCGCGCTGCCGCTGTCCGAGGATGCGGATGTGAAGACCTTCTGGGAACGATGGGCGGGTGGCGGTGCCATCGTCGCGCAGCAATCCGCGCTGGCCCGCAAGAAGGACGTCATCTCCCCCTGGTTCGGCGAATGGGTGGAAACCAGCAACCAGGCTTGGCAGACCGTCTGCTTGGGCCGCGCCGAGCCGGAGGCGGCGATGCGCACGGCGGCGGCGAAGTGGACGGAGTTGCGCCGGGCGTTCCGGTGACGTGCTCGGCGCCCTGAACCGCCGCTTCGGCTACGACGACCGCAGCGCGGCCCTGCTGGTGTTCCCGGTGGTGGCGGTGCTGCTGGTCGTGGCGGCCTTCCCCATTCTGTATTCCTTCTGGGTCAGCCTGCACGACATCGTGCTGACCCGGCCGTTGCGGCGCCCCTTCGTCGGCTTCGACAACTACCTGCGCATCTTCGACGATCCTCGCTTCTGGGTCGCCGTGACCCGCACCACCGTCTACACCGTGGTGACGGTGGCCGTGACCACACTGCTCGCGGTGCTCGTGGCGCTGCTGCTGAACGAAGCTTTCCCTGGCTCGCGCCTGTTGTCCGCGCTGCTGCTGGTGCCCTGGGCCACGCCCTCTGTCGTCAACGGGCTGATGTGGAAATGGATCTATGACCCGACCTACGGTCTACTGAACGGGCTGCTGCTCCAGCTCGATCTGATCGAGCGCTACCGCGTCTGGCTCGGTGATCCGGACCTGACGCTGATGCTGATCGCCAACGCGGCAATCTGGAAGCAGATGCCCCTGGCCGCGCTGCTGATGATCGTCACCATGAAGGCGATCCCGGAAGATCTGTATCGCGCCGCGAAGGTGGATGGTGCCGGTGTCTTCCAGCGGTTCATCCACGTCACCTTGCCGGCGCTGCGGCCAGGCCTGATGCTGGTGCTGGTGTACGAGACGATGATCAGCATCCGGCATTTCGACTTGTTCCTGATCATGACACAGGGCGGCCCTGGCGATGCCTCATACTCGCTGTCCTGGCTGATCTACGTGGAAACCTTTCGATCCCTGCGCTTCGGCACCGGCGCGGCGATGTCCTACGTTCTGGCGATGGTCACCTTCGTGCTGAGCTGGGCGGTGATCCGGTTCCTGGGCAAGCGGATCTGATGGCATGAGCAAGCGCCCGATCGGCCCCGGCCTGGCCCGCGGCTTCCTGCTGGCCGCCTTCTCGGCGCTGTTCGTCCTGTATGTGGCGGGGCCGGTGGCGTGGCTGGTCTCCTCCTCGCTGCAGACGGAGGCGCAGATCACGGCGGTGCCGCCGAACTGGCTGCCGCCTTCCCCCAGCCTGGCCAATTTCGAGGCCATCTTCAGCGCCGGGGACCGCCAGGTAACCTACGAGACGCGGCGGCAGGGCGATGCGGCGACCGGGGGGTTCCTGCCATCCGGTGCGGCGAACCTGCTGCCCTCGCTGTGGAACAGCCTCACCGTCGGGGTCTGGGTCGCGGTGCTGAACCTGCTGCTCAGCGTCACCGCCGCCTATGCCATCGCGGTGATTGATTTCCGCGGTCGCCGCGCGACGCTCTACACTGTGCTGGCGACACGGGTGGTGCCGGACATCGCGCTGGTGGTGCCGCTGTTCCTGGTGATCCGCAACCTGGGGCTGATCAACAGCCTCGGTGCGCTGGTCGTCACCTACCTCGCCATCACCGTGCCCTTCACCATCTTCATCCTGATCTCCTACTTCGAAGGCATCCCCCGCGACCTGTACCGCGCCGCGCGGATCGATGGCTGCGGCCATTGGCGAGCGCTCGGGCATGTCTACCTGCCGCTGTCCCTGCCGGCGCTGGTCGCCGCGCTGACCTTCGCCTTCCTGACCTCCTGGAACGAATTCGTCTTCGCGCTGGTCCTGACGCAGAACGTGCAGGCGCAGACGCTGCCGATCGTCATCTCCGGCTTCATCATGGACTTCACCACCAGCTTCTCCTTCGTCAACGCCGCGGGGGTGATCGCCATCGTGCCGCCGGTCCTGATGGCGGTGTTGTTCCAGCGCTACATCGTCTCCGGCCTGACCGCCGGCGCCGTGAAGGGATAGCGGCCGATGGCGACCATCACCTGCGCGGCGCTGACGAAGCGCTATGGCAGCGTCACCGCCGTCGATGCGCTGGATCTGACGATCCGTCACGGCGAGTTCATGGTGCTGCTCGGTCCCTCCGGATGCGGAAAGACCACGACGCTGAACATGATCGCGGGGTTGGAGGAGATTTCCGACGGCGAACTCCGCTTCGATGAGGTCGACGTCACCTGGACGCCGCCGCACAAGCGGGAGGTGGCGATGGTGTTCCAGTCCTACGCGCTGTACCCGAACAAGACGGTGCGCGAGAATATCGCCTTCCCGCTGCGCCTGCGCGGCACCCCGCGGGCGGAGATCGAGCGCGCGGTCGCCGAGGTTGCAGCGCAGCTCGAGATCACGCCGCTGCTGGAACGCCGGCCGCAGGAGCTTTCGGGCGGCCAGCGGCAGCGCGTGGCGCTGGGCCGCGCCATCGTGCGCAAGCCCGCCGTGTTCCTGATGGACGAGCCGCTGTCGAACCTCGACGCAACCCTGCGGCTGTCCATGCGCGGCCTGATCAAGCGCCTGCATCACGGCCTGCGCGCCACCTTCGTCTATGTGACGCATGACCAGGCGGAGGCGATGACGCTGGCAGACCGCATCGCCGTGATGCGTGGCGGCCTGATCCAGCAGCTCGACACGCCCGAGGGTATCTACACGCGGCCCGCCAACGTCTTCGTCGCGGGCTTCCTGGGCAGTCCGCCGATCAACCTGGTGCATGGCCTGGTGCAGCCCGGTCCCGTCTTCGCGCGCGGCGCGTTCGAGTTGCCGCTCGGCCAGGATGTGTCGCCGGGTCGGGAGGTCACGCTCGGCCTGCGGCCGGAGGATGTCTCGGCGCCGGAGCCGGGCCTCGCCATATTGGAAGCGCGGGTGGAGCTGGTCTCGCCGCTTGGCTCGGAGACGCACCTGGACGTGCTGGCGCCCGACGACGTGCCGCTGACCCTGCGCGTGCCGAAGGAATGGCGCGCGCGGGAGGGTGAGGTGATCCGCTTCGGGATCGACCCCGCCCGCCTGCACCTGTTCGACCGCGCCGACGAGCGACGCCTGTGATTCCGCCACCGCCCGTCCCGGGCGGGCCTCTCGGCAGGTCGTTCCGCCGGCGCGAGGATGCCCGGCTGCTGACCGGCGACGGCGCCTTCCTGGACGACATCGCAGGACCGCCCGGCTGCCTGCATGCCGTCTTCGTCCGCAGCCCACACGCCCATGCCCGGATCGGCGGCATCGACTCCGCGGCCGCGCTGGCAGTGCCCGGCGTGGTGTCGGTGCTGACGGGGGCGGCGCTGGGACGGCTGGTCGCGCCGCTGCGCATGGCGCCGCCGATTGAAGGGCTGCACCCGATGGAGATGCCGGTGCTGCCGGTGGAGGCCGCGCGCTTCGTCGGCGACCCGGTGGCCATGGTGCTGGCGGAGACCCGCCGCGCGGCCGAGGATGCGGCGGAGCTTGTCGACGTGGACTGGGACCCGCTGCCCGCCATTGCCGGCATCGCCATGGCGGCCGCGCCGGGCGCCCCGCTGGTGGACCCGGTGCTGCCCGGCAACCGCGTCTCCCACCAGGCTTTCGCGACGTCCGGGCTGGATGCCGCCTTCGCCCGGGCGGACCGCATCGTGCAGGCGCGGTTCGGGCAGCACCGGCAGACCCATGCGCCGCTGGAGCCGCGCGGCGTGATGGCGATCTGGGATCGGGGGCGGCGGCACCTGACCCTCCGCTGCGGCACCCAGGCGCCCCACCCCTATCGCAGCGCGGTGGCCGTGCGGCTCGCCCTGCCGGAATCGCAGATCACTGTCGACAGCCCGGAGATGGGCGGCGGCTTCGGCCAGAAGATCATCCCGTTGCGCGAGGATCTCTGCGTGGCGGCCGCCGCCGTAGCCCTCAGCCGGCCGGTGCGGTGGCGGGAGACGCGCGGGGAGAACCTGATGGCGTCGTTGCAGGCGCGGGAGGAGACGGTCGCCACCGAGGCCGCCGTCGCCGCCGATGGCCGCATCCTCGGCCTGCGCTGCAGGATGGAGGCGGATTTCGGCGCCTGGTCCTTCTTCCCCGCCAACTACATGGCGCGGGTCGTGGCGCTGATCCTGCCCGGCCCCTACCGGATCCGCGAGTATGGCTATGCGGTGGATGTCTGGCTGACCAACAAATGCCCGGCCGGACCCATGCGCGCGCCGATGGCGATCACCTCCTGGGTCATGGAAGGCACCATGGACGCGATTGCGCGCGACCTCGGCCTCGACCCCCTGGTGGTGCGCCGGCGCAACTCGCTGACGCCGGAGGACCTGCCCTATGTGACCGCAACCGGCGAGCGCTACGCTTCGCTCTCGCCCCTGGCGACGCTGGAGGCGGCGACCGCGGCGCTCGGCTACGAGGAACTGCGCGCGCGCCAGCCGGCGGAGGGGCGGCTGCTCGGCCTCGGCATCTGCACCGTGGTCGAGAGCACGACCTATGGCAGCGCCTTCTACCGCGCGGCCGGAATCGCCGGCTCGGGGCATGAGGTGGCGAGCCTTCGGGTGGAACCCTCCGGCGCCATCATCGCCTCCTGCGGCCTGATGGGCTCCGGCCAGGGCTACGAGACCACGCTGGCGCAGGCCGCGGCGGCCGGGATCGGCGCCGCCTTCGGCGACGTGCTGGTGCGGATCGGGCATACGGACATCGCGCCCTACGGCATGGGCAGCCGCGGCAGCCGGGGGGCCGCGGCGGGTGGCGGTGCCCTCTACATGGCCGGGCTGAAGCTGCGGGCGAAGCTGCTGGCGATCGCCGCGGCGATGCTGGGGCTGAACACGGCGGAGGGCCTGGAGATGCGAGAGGGCAAGGTGCTGCGCCAGCTCGGCGACCGCCTTTCCAGCACCGGGCTGGACCTGGCACAGCTGGCACGCGTTGCGCATCTCGACCCGCTGCGGCTGCCGCCGGGCATGGAGCCGGGGCTGCACCAGGTCCTGGCCTTCGACCCGCCGGCGATGACCTACTCGAACAGCACCCATGCCTGCGCGGTGGAGATCGACCGGGCGACCGGCGCGATCACCATCCTGCGCCACGTCATTGCCGAGGATTCCGGCACGCTGATCAACCCGATGGTCGTCGAGGGCCAGACGCATGGCGCAACCGCCATGGGACTGTCCGGGTCCATGCTGGAACATGCCGCCTACGGCGCGGATGGCCAGGCTCTCGCCGGCAGCTTCATGGACTACGCCATCGCGCGCGCCAGCGACCTGCCGGCCTTTGAGGTCTCGCACCACGGCACGCCGGCAGAAGGTACGCCGGCCGGCATCAAGGGCATGGCGGAGGGTGGCACGATGGGTGGCATCGGCGCGCTGATGAACGCGGTGAACGACGCACTGGCACCGCTCGGCGCGCGGCTGGACAGCCAGCCCGCGACGCCTGCCCGCATCTGGGCGGTGCTGCAGGCGGCGACGGACAGGGAGGGCGCGGCATGACGGCACGTATCGGCTTCATCGGGCTAGGCATCATGGGCGCGCCGATGGCGGGGCATCTGCGCGCCGCGGGCCATCAGGTGACGGTCGCCAACCGCAGCCGAGGCCCGCGCGTCGCCGAGCTTCTGGCGGCCGGTGCGTCCTGGGCGGACAGCCCGGCCGCCGTAGCGGCTGCGAGCGACATCGTCATCACCATCCTCGGCTTCCCGCGCGACGTCGAGGAGGTCTGGCTCGGCCCTCAGGGCCTGGTCGCGCAGGCTCGGCCCGGCAGCTTACTGGTCGACATGACGACCTCCGCCCCCAGCCTGGCGCGACGACTGTCGGAGGCCGCTTCGGCGCGTGGGGTGCTGGCGCTGGACGCCCCCGTATCCGGCGGCGAGTCCGGGGCACGGAACGCCGCCCTGTCGATCATGGTCGGGGGGACCGGCGAAGCCTTCGCGATGGCCCTGCCGGTGCTGGAGCGTCTGGGCAAGACCATCCGCCACCTCGGCGGACCCGGCGCCGGGCAGCACGCGAAAATGGCCAACCAGATCATCATCGCCTCCACCCTCATGGGCGTGGCGGAGGGCCTGTCCTACGCCCGCGCCGCCGGGCTCGACGGCGAAGCCGTGCTGGACGCGCTCGCGCCCGGTGCGGCGGGATCCTTCCAGCTCAACATGCTCGGCCCGAAGATGCTGGCCCGAGATTTTGCACCCGGCTTCATGCTGAAGCATTTCCTCAAGGACCTCAGCATCGCCGTGGCGGAAGCCGAGGTCCTGGGTCTCGAACTGCCCGGACTCGCCCAGGCGCGGCGGCTTTATGAAAAGGCTGCATCGGTTCAGGGCAAGGATGCCGGCACACAGGCGATTATTGCAGCCCTGACCTGCTGAGGATTGTCGGCCGGCGCCGGAGGAAGGCGAGGAGCCAAATAGTGGCTGCCCCTGCACGGTTGCCTCCCGCGTCACCTCGCGCAGGAAGTTGCCGGCGTTCAGCGGCATCGCCAATTTGGACCCGTCCGTCAACGCTGTCGGTAGGCAGGGCGAAGCGAGTGGTTTCGTGAATTCGGAGCGGTTTCGCCTCGTTCGCATACCTCCGTGATCTTCGATGAGCACCAATCGCGCACCGGCCCGCTCGCTCCAGGGGCCCGGGCCCATCGCTCGCGGATCAGGACTCCGGAGAACAGGCCGGCCTCTACTCCGGTGGTGCAAGCTCGAAGCGCGTCATCTCCTCCAGGCTGTTGCCGAACCAGGCCTTGATGCCGGCGGTCTGCTGGCCGATGGGGCGCGGCAGGCCATTCTCAACTACCATCGGCAGGTCGTGGCCTGGGATCAGGAGGCAGCCGGGACGGGTGCGGCAGATCTCCCACACCATCTCCACGGTGGCGCGGCTGACAGCGGCGTCATAGGTCATGTCGGTCTGCCGGGTGGTGAGCTCCACGCGGTTCTTCACCGCGTCCTGCAGCAGCACGCAATCCTGTCCGTCGCCTTCAATGAGGAAGATGAGATGCCCCGGCGTATGGCCGGGCGCGAGATATGCGGTGATGCCAGGCAGCACGGTGTCGCCTTCGTCGACCAGATGCAGCGTCGGCCAGGTGGACAGCGCCATGATGGCGTGTTCGGGCACCGGCGTGGTACCCCATTCGACGCCGAGCGCCCAGGCCATCTCCTTCCGCCCGATGGCGATGCGCGCATGCCGGAACAGCGGCCAGTTCACCGCATGGTCGTGATGCGAATGGCTGAGCAGAAGGTCGGTCACGTCGCTCGGCGCGACGCCGTGTTTCGCCAGCGCGTCGACCAGCGTGCGTCGCTGGCCGAAGCCGCCCCCATCCAGCACCACGATGCGGCCATGGCCACGCAGCAGGACGATGGTGCTCCAACCCAACCCACCATGCTGCGTTGCCTTGCCGGGAAAGCCCGGCACGAGGATGTCCAGAACCCAGCCGCCGCCCTGCCACTGCATCGCCTGCATTCCTTCAATCCAGCCGCACGCCGGACGCCTCGACCACTGGCAGCCAAAGCGCCAGTTGCTGCTCCCAGAAACGCTGGAACTCCACCGTGGTGCTGCCGGCCGGCTCGGCCCCGGCTTCTCGCAGCCTGCGCGCCAGGTCGGGCTTGGCGACGGCCGTGCGGATCGCGCTCTCCAGACGCGCAATGGCCTGGGCCGGCGTGCCGGACGCGGCAAAGACGCCCATGATGTTCATGATCTCGAAGTCGTCGAAGCCCTGCTCGATGGCCGTCGGGACATCCGGCAGCGCCGGATTGCGTTCCCGCGCCAGCACGGCGAGGGCGCGGACATTGCCGGAGCGCACATGCGGCGCCTGAGAGGCAATGCCTTCCACCAACCAGTCGACGTTCCCGGCGATGAGGTCGGCATAGACCAGCCCCGCGCCACGATAGGGCACATGCACCGCCTGCGTGTCGCTCCGCAGGTTGAACAGATGGGCGCCGAGGTGGTTGATGCTGCCGGCGCCGGCCGATCCGTAGGTCAGGCGGCCTGGTGTCTCCTTCATCACTGCGACGAGTTCCCGCAGCGAATTCGCCCGCACATGCTTGCCGACGGTCAGCACCATGGGCAGCGTCGCCACCAGCGAGACGGGCGTGAAGGCGGTGCGCGGATCCAACCGGGGGTCACGGATCAAGCCGGCGTTCAGCACCGCATTGGTGATGGTGAACAGTGCAACCGTATGGCCATCCCTCGGCGCGCCCAGCAGCGCCTCTGCGCCGATGATTCCGGCAGCACCGCCGCGGTTCTCGATCAGCACGGTGCGGCCGCCAAACATCTCCTGAATGCCGGGGGCGAGGATGCGCCCGACGACATCGGTCGCGCCTCCCGGAGCAAAGGGAACGATGATGCGGACGGTCTGGCTTGGGTATTCCGCCTGCGCGAAGGCGGGCGCGGTCAGCGCCGCTGCCGCGAGGCCGCCCAGTGTACGTCGCTTGATGTTCATTGCTGTTGCCTCCCCAATTTTTCGCTGATCTCTACGGCATCAGGCACGGCACGCCGGCGCGCTCGCACACGCCACGCAGCTGCAGGGCCAGGCTTTCCGGAATCGGAATGCCCTCCGCCAACCTGCGGGCGCGGCTGGCGACCTCGGGGTCGCCGGCGACAAGCACGGGCTTCGCCGGATCGGACGCTGGCGTCGCGTGCAGCACGTCGATCGCCTCGTCCAGGTCGGCCTCGAATTCGCCTTCTCCGCGGAAGCAATCGGGGTCGATTGCCATGAAGAAGTGGCCGAGATTGTCCGGATCCTCCGGCTGCTGCGTGCGGTTGCGGATCGGCGAGAAGGACGCGCCCGACAGCACGCCGCCCAGGATATGAACCATCATGGCGAGGCCGTAGCCCTTGTGACTCGCCATCTCCTCCGTACCGCCGAGCGGTGTCAGCCCGCCCTGATGCGTCACCCGCAGCCGGTGCCAGGCCTCCGCGGGATCCGTTACGGGATGGCCTCCTTCATCCAGCACCCATCCAGCCGGGAGCGGCCTGCCCTGCAGATCATGGACCTTGACCTTGTTGCTGGCGCAACTGCTTGTCGCCATGTCGAGCCGGAACGGCGCGTTGCGAACCGCCGGCGCCGCGAAGGCGATGGGGTTGGTGCCGAGCAGCGGGATCGAACCCCTCGTCGGCACAACGGAGATGCTGCGCGTCGCGCTCGTCACCATGCCGACCAGGCCCTCGGCCGGCGCCAAGGCGGCGTAGTAGCCGGCTGCGCCGAAATGGTGGGAGTTGCGCACCGTCACCACGCCGACGCCCGACAGTTTCGCCTTGGACATCGCCAGCTTCATGCCGAAGACGGCCGCCGGATGACCGAGACCGGCCTCGGCATCGACGAGTGCGGTCACAGGATTCTGCCGCACGATCCGCGGTACGGCCTTCAGGTTGAGACGGCCCTTCCTGCGACTTTCGTCATAGTCCATCAGCATCGAGATGCCATGGCTGTCGACGCCGGCGAGGTCTGTCTCCAGCATCACTTCCGCAGTGACCCGCACCGCCTCCGCCTCCATGCCCCAGGCGGTGAGGATGGAGGTGATCTGCGCGCGGCAGGTCTCGGCCGCGACAAGCGGCATGTCGCTCATCCGGGCTTGAGACCGGCAATCGCGATGGCACGTCGGGCCTTCGCCAACTCACCCTGCAGGAAGCGGGCAAGGTGGTCGGTCGTCAGTTCCTCCGGCGTTGGCGGGTTGACGCTGAAGGAGAGCAGCCGCGCGCGAACTTCGGGATCGTTTGCCGCATCGCTAATCAAGGTCTGGACACGGGCGAGGATCGGCGTCGGCGTGCCGGCTGGGGCAAAGAGACCGACGAAGGAGGCGGCAAGGAAGTCGCGATACCCCGCCTCGATGAAAGTCGGTACATCGGGCGCCTGCGGCGAACGCTGTGGCGCGGCGACGCCGAGGATGCGGCCGCGGCCGTCGCGGTGCAGGTCCAGCACGCTGGACAGCTCGATCAGGATGCCATCGACGTTGCCGGCCACGAAGTCAGGCAGCGTGGCACCACCGCCGCGGTAGGGCACGTGAACCAGATTGGCGCCGGTCTCCGCCTTGAACAGTTCGAGCGGCAGGTGGTTGGCGCCGCCGATTCCGGAGGTGCCGATGGAGACGCCATTCGGCCGCGCCTTCGAGAACGTCACCAGTTCGGGCAAGGTGCGCACCGGCATGGATGGCTGTACGATGAGCACCATCGGAACCTGGCCGAACATGGCGACGAAGGTGAGGTCGGTGATCGGGTCGAAACGCTTGTCCGCCATTAGGAGCGGGCTGTTGACGATGGATCCCGGGCTGCCGATCAGGAAGTTGTAGCCATCGGGCCGAGACCGAATGACCGCCTCGGTCCCGATGGCACCGGAGGCGCCGCTACGGTTCTCCACCACGATGGGCTGGCCGAGCTTCGGCGAGATATGCGCGCCGTAGAGCCGTGCCAGAACATCGGTATTGCCCCCAGCCGCAAAGGGTACGACGAAGCGGATCGGTCGGTCCGGCCAGTTGGCCTGTGCAGTAGCCTCGCGCGCCGTTAATGCCGCGGCGATGACGCCTAGCAGCGGGCGCCGTGCGACGATCGGGTTCATGCCATTTCTCCCTTCGATCCCGCTCTGCGGCGGATTGTGCAAAGCTCAGACCCAGTAGGGCGGGAAGCCGGAATTCTTCTGGTCGGCTTCCAGCTGGCGCAGCATGGCGTGCCATTCCAGCACGCCATAGGGCCGCCGCGCGCCCGGCTGGTACAGATGCGCGGTCTTGGAGAGGATCTCCTCACCCGGAATCGTCAGCTCGGCGCGCGCCGCCATCGCATCCACCTGCGCGCGGCAGGACATCTCCAGCTGGTACATGGTGTTGAAGGCCTGCGGCAGCGTCGCGCCGCAGGTCAGCAGCCCATGATTGCGGAACACCAGCGCATCATGCGCGCCGAGGTCGGCGACGATGCGCTCGCGCTCGGACAGGTCCACCGCCGGGCCTTCGTAGTCGTGGTAGCCGAGGTGGCCGACGAAGCGGATGGAGGTCTGGCTCATCGGCAGCAGGCCGCACTGCATCGAAGCCACCGCCATGCCCGCGCGGGTGTGGGTGTGGATCACCGCCGCCACGTCCGGCCGCGCCTTATGGATCGCGCCGTGGATGACGTAGCCGGATTTGTTGATGCCGTAGTCGGTGTCGGGCTTCCACAGGATGTTGCCCTCGACGTCGATCTTCACCAGCGAGGTCGCGGTGATCTCCCGGTACAGCAGGCCGTACAGGTTGATCAGCAGGTGGTCGGTGCCAGGGATGCGCAGCGTGATGTGGTTGTAGATCAGATCCGTCATTGCGTAGGCGTCCATCAACCGGTAGCAGGCCGCCAGGTCGAGGCGCGCCTGCCATTCCGCGGCGCCCACCTCATCGCGGATCGAGGGCCAGTCCGTGTGGTAGCGCGGAGCCGCGAGGTCCATCTTGGTGTTTCCCTATCCCCAGTTCGAAGGCGTGGATGGTTCCCAGCGCGTCCTCCCCCTCCAATCGGAAGCTTAACGAACACGTTCAGGCACCAGTCCCGGTTAGAAGCCGAACAACCGCGCTGGATTCTCCACCAGGATCTTCCGCCGCGCCGGCGCGTCCGCCCAGTCATTTAGCAAGTTGAAAAGCTGCACCGATCCCACCGCATGCGCGAAGGACAAATGCGGATAGTCGCTGCCCCAGATGATGCGATCCGGCACCGCCTCCACCAGCGCCCGCGCCATCGGCGCGGCATCGACGAAATCAGGCGGTGTCGCCATGCGGTAGGTGCCCGTGAACTTGGCGTAGCCCCGGACGTCGTCGCGCTTCAGGACCTCGATCAGGGCCTTAAATCCGGGCTGATCCGGACCGTCCTTGGACAGGAACATGCCCATATGCGCCAGGCTGAAGGACACCTTGAGGCTGGCCAGCACCGGAAGCAGTTCCGCCGTCAGCCAGCCCGGGCCGAGAAAGTCGAGGTGCCACCCCAGTTCGTGGCAGCGCGCCTCCAGCCGCCGGATGCGCGGCAGCATCTGCGCGGAGAAGCCATCGATCCGCGGCTTGACCGGCGAGTAGTTGATGCGCACGCCACGCACGCCGAGCGCGTCCATCTCCGCCAGCACATTGTCCGGAACATCCTCGTGCACGTCGACGATGCCGCGGCAGCGGGCGATGCCCACCTCCCGCATCGCGTCCAGCATGCAGGCATTGTCCTCGCCATAGGCGCTGGGCTGCACGAAGACGAATCGCTCCAGCCCGAGATGCGCGGCGAGGTCGAGGTAGTCCGGCAGCGGCGCTACCGGCGGCGCGTAGCGCAGCGGCTCCGGCGAGGCGTAGGGATAGCGCGCCGGATCGCCAAAGACGTGGAAATGCGCGTCGCAGGACAGCGGCGGCGCACGGAAGGCGGGCGGCCCTTCGGCCTTGTGGTCGAGCATCCTCGGTTGGTTCCTATTCCAGCTTCACCCCGGCGCGCCGCACCACCTCCCGCCACAGCGCGACCTCCCGCGCCACATGCGCGGACATCTCGGCGGGGGTGGAATGCGCCGGTACCGCCCCCGCGGCGGCGAAGGCCTCCACCAGCTTCGGGCTGCGCAGCGCGGTGGCGATCTCCGCGTTCAGCCGCGTGATCACCGCCTCCGGCGTGCCCTTCGGCGCGGCGACGCCCCACCAGTACATCATGTCGTAGCGCGGCTGCCCCGCCTCGATGAAGGTGGGCACGACCGGCAATGCTGCTGCGCGCCGGGCGCCGGTGACGTCCAGCCCAAGCAGCGTTCCGGCGCGAACATGCGCGACGCCAGAAGCCAGGCTGGCGATCGCCATGTCGACGCGGCCGGAGATCACCTCGCTGATCGCCGCGGCGACGCCGCGGAAGGGTACGTGCAGCATGCGTGTGCCGGTGACGTTCAGCAGCAGTTCCATCGCCAGATGGGCCGAGGAACCCTGCCCACCTGAACCGAAGCTCAACTCGCCCGGCCGGGCCTTGGCCATTTCCAGCACCGCGTTCAGGTCACGCGCGCCGAGGCTCGGCCGGACCAGGAGGATGGAGGGGCTGTTGGCGATGCGACTGACCTGCACCAGATCCGCCAGCGCGTCGTAGGGCATGCTTGGATAGAGCGCTGGGGAGATGGCGAAGGAGTTGTCCGTCAACAGCAGCGTCAGCCCGTCCGGCGCGGCTCGTGCGGCGGCGGTCGCGCCCAGCGTGCCGCCTGCCCCACCGCGATTCTCCACCACAACGGATTGTCCAAGCTGCGCCGTCAGTTCCTGCGACAGCAGGCGGGCCGAGATGTCGGTGAAGGAGCCGGGCGCGAAGGGGACGATGATGCGCACCGTGCCGCCCGGCCAGCCCTGCGTCATGCCGAGGCGCGGCAGCAGGAAGGGGGCGGCCAGCAATGGCAGGATGTGGCGGCGTTTCATTGTTGGGTTCCTCCCGGTCTTGTTCACGGCGCCAATGCGGCGCGCCATCTTGCGACCAGCGCCGTGCGCCGACCGGGGTCGAGCAGGCGGTGGAAGCCGGCATCCAGCGCGATCGGCGCGATCGGCCGCGGCGGGGCCGCGAGCACCGGCCAGAAGCCGCCTTCCGCCAACGCAGCCTGGCCCTCCGGCGCCACCATGTAGGCGACGAAGGCGGCGGCGGCCTCAGGGTTCGCGGCACGGCGAGGGATGAAGGCGAGGCGTGCGACGGCCGGCGCCGGCGCTGCCGAATCCGCGACATGGAGGCCGGGATCGGCGGCGGCGGCGCGCAGCGCATAGGCGCCGAGCACATGCACCGCCAGCACGCCCGTCTGCATCGCCTGCACCAGGGCGTGGGCGGAACCGCAGAGCTGCGGCCGTCGTGCGGCGAGGGCGGCGAAGCCTGCCTCGAAATCCGGGTCGTCGAGGCTCGCCCGCAGCAACGCCAGGAAGCCGAGGCCATTCGCCACGATGTCCGGCACCGCCACCGGCCCGGGATTGGCGTGGAGGTGACGCGCGATCTCGCCGAAGGTGCCGGCCGGGCAGGCCGCGCGGGCCAGGGAGAATACCGGCTCCCACGTCGTCGCCAGCGCCAGCCCCTGCCAGTCCGCCATCGCCGGCAGGCCATGCGCCACGCCGTGCTGCTGCGCATGGCCATCCAGCACCAGGCCCATCACCTGATCCATCGCGCTGGACCAGACGAGGTCTGCCGTCGCGCCGCCGGCCGCGTGGTCCGCCAGGTAGCGATCATGCAGGGCGGTGCTGATGCCGAAGATGAAGTCCACCTCGACGTCCGGATGGCGCTGCGCGAAGCCCCGCAGCAGTGCCTCGCAATAGGGCCGCTCGGCCGCCGAGAAGATCGTCAGGCGGCCGCGCGGCGTCATGGCAGCAGCTTGTGCAGCGCCGCCGCATCGGCGCGGGCGGCGGCCATCAGGTAGCCGACGTCGTTGCCCGCGATCAGGAAGCGGGCACCGAGCCCGATCAGGTCGTTCTGCAGCTCCGCATCGCCGCGGATGCCGCCGACGCCGAGCACCTTGTCGTGGGCGCGGCAGGCGGCGGCGACGGTCACATACGCCTCCCGCAGCTTCGGATTCCGCAGTTCCCCGGGAATGCCCATTTCGGTGCAGAGGTCGTTGGAGCCGATCAGCAGCAGGTCCACGCCGGGCACGGCGGCGATCGCATCGGCATTGGCGACGCCCTCCGGCGTCTCGATCATGCAGACCACCAGCGTGCCGGCATTCAGCGTGGCATTGATCTCGCGCAGCGGCATGGCGCGATAGCCGGTGCCGGGTCCCGGACCCATGACGGAGCGGTGCCCGACCGGTGGGAATCGCGCCGCCTGCACGATGGCGCGCGCCTGCGCCGCCGTGTCCACATGCGGCACGATGATGCCCTGCGCCCCGCCATCCAGGATGCGGCCGATCCATTCCGCGCCGTGGCCCGGCGGGCGCACCAGCGGCGTGACGCCGAAGGCGGCGGCGGCGGTGCAGATGGCGGAGGTGGCCTCCAGCCCGATCGGGCTGTGCTCCATGTCCACATACAGGGATTCGAAGCCGCAGGCCGCGACCATCTGGCCGATGTCGACGCTGCGCGCCTGGCGCAGACCCATGCACAGGACCAGTCCGCCCGCCTCGAGCCTGCGCCGTGCCGCGTTCGTGGCTATATCCGTGCCGGAAATGGTCGTTCTCCCCCTCACTTGCCCGCGACGCTACCGGCGGGTTTTCGGATTGTCCAGCATGACGGGATTTTCTTCAAACGCGCCGGAGGCCACACGGCTTGAGGCCAAGCGGGGTGCCAGCAGCCTCGAGAAGATGCTCGGCCTGCTCGACCTGTTCACCACGGCCGCCCCGGCCTGGGCGACGGAGGACCTGATCCGCGTCTCCGGCACCTCGCGGTCCACCTGCTACCGCTACATCAAGTCGCTCCAGGGGGCCGGGCTGCTGACGCCGGTGTCGGGCGGCGCATGGATGCTCGGACCCCGCATCATTGAGTTGGACCGCACCATGCGGCTGTGCGATCCGGTCACCGTCGGCGGCGTGCCGGCGATGCGGCGGCTGGCCGCGGAGGTGGGGCAGACCGGCCTGCTCTGCCTGCTGTTCTCCGGCACCGTGATGTGCGTGGCGGATGCCCCGGCGCCGGGCGCCCCGGCCGGGCTGTTCAGCCGTGGCCAGCGGCGGCCGCTGTTTACCGGCGCAGCCTCGAAGGTCATCCTGGCCCACCTGCCGCCGCACCAGCTGCGCGCCATCTTCGCCCGCCACGGCAGCACCATCCAGGCCGCCGGGCTGGGTGGTGACTGGGACGTCTTCCGCCAGTCCCTGCGCGAGATCCGGGAGGCCGGGCACTGCATCACGCAGTCCGAGTTCATGCCGGGAATCGTCGGCATCGCCGCGCCGCTGTTCAACGCGGAGGGCGGCGTGCTGGGCAGCATCGGCATCGCCGCCCCGCTCGAGAGAGTGCCCGGCCCGGCGCGTCAGGCCCTGGCCGGGAAGGTCATGGAGGCGGCGCGGCAGGCCTGTGCCAGCATCGCGGACCAGGAACAGCTCGCCGCGCTGCCGGCCCGCGCGGTGGGCTGACCGCTGCCTCAGCTCGCCGTGATGTTGGCGCGGCGTACCACAATGCCCCAGCGGTCGATCTCGGCCCGCTGGAAGGTAGCGAAGGCATCGGGGCTGCTGCCGACCAGGTCCAGGCCAAGATCGGCGGCACGGCGGGCCACCTCCGGCACGGCCAGGGCCGCGGCGACGTCCCGGTGCAGCCGGTTGATGATCGCGGCCGGCGTGCCGGCGCGCAGGCTCATGCCGTACCAGTTCGTCACCTCGAAGCCCGGCACGGTGTCCTTTGCTACGGGCAGGTCCGGCAGTGCCGCCAGCTTGCCGGGGCCGGTGGTGGCCAGAGCGCGCACGCGTCCGGATTCGATATGCGGCTGGGCGATCGCCAGCGCATCGAACATGAACTGGCACTGCCCGGCGATGACGTCCGTGAAGGCGGGCGCACTGCCACGGTAGGGCACATGCACCGTCTGGATGCCGGCCGCCGCGTTCAGCAACTCGCCCGACAGATGCGGCAGCCCGCCATTGCCAGAGGACGCGAAGTTCAACTTCCCGGGCTGCGACTTCGCCAATGCGATGAACTCGGCCAGCGTCCGGGCCGGCACCTGCGGGTTGACCACCATGACGAAGGCCAGGGAGGCCACATGCGACAGCGGCGCGAAGTCGCGCAGCACGTCCACCGGCATGGTTGGATAGAGCACCGGGTTCACCGCCAGATTGCCGGTGGTGCCGAAGAAGATGGCGTGGCCATCGGCATCGCCCTGCGCGACGGCCTGGGTGGCCACCAGGCCATTGGCGCCGGGCCGGTTCTCCACCACGACGGGCTGGCCAAGGCTGGCGCCCATATGCGGCGCCATCAGCCGCGCCAGGATGTCGATGCCGCCACCCGGCGGAAAGCCGATGACGATGCGGATGGGCCGGCTCGGAAAGCTTTGGGCCAGGGCGGGGGATGCGAGCGGCAGTGCCATCGCGGCGCCCATCAGCCCGCGGCGGGTCATTCCTGTGTTCATACTGCCCTCCCTTTTGGCGCCTTGCTGCGGCACCTTGACATTTCTTCTCGTATGGTGGGATTGATTGACAGGTTGGTCAAGCCTGGAGGAAATGAGTGTCCGACATCCAGCTTTATGCCGGCACGGCAGGACATTCCGTCTGGTTCAGCGACGACCTAGGTGCGAGTTGGGTTCATCCGAACAGCCATTCGGGCATGTACCTCGAAGCCCGCGTCTGGGGCTTCGCCAGCCACCCGGCAACGCCGGGGCGCCTGTTCGCCGCCACCGACATGGGCGTCTATCGCTGGGACGAAGCCACCGCGCGCTTCGTCCACCTCCCCTCCCCCATGGAAGATGTCTGGGCGATCGCGATCGATCCCGCGGACCCGGACGTGCTGATCGCCGGCACGAGGCCCGCGGCATTCTTCCGGTCCGCCGATGCGGGAGGCAGCTGGTCCGCCGTGCCGGCCCCGGGCATCGCCGGCTTCTCCGAACAGAACAAGGGCCCGACCCGGGTCACGCAGATTCTCTTCGACCCGGTGGATGATGGCACGGTCTGGGCCTCCGTCGAGATCGGCAGCATCTTCGTCAGCCGCGACCGTGGGCTGACCTGGGCGGAACGCGGCAACGGTCTGGTCTCCGGGGACGTGCACGGACTGGCGGTGGTCCCGCTGCCGGGCGGCGGCAAGGCGCTGCTCGCCACAACCAACCGCGGCCTTCATCGCAGCGAGGATGACGGAGCCAACTGGGTGCTGCAGGACCTGCCGGCGCCCTGGCCCTACACCCGCGGCGTGCAGCCGCGTGCCGACAATTCCGGCGTGGTGTTCCTGGCCAATGGCAACGGCCCGCCGGGCAATGACGGGTTTCTGCTTCGCTCCCGCGACCACGGCGTGACCTGGGAGGATGCGGGCCTGCCGGGCGCCCTGAACAGCACCGTCTGGTGCATCGCAACCGATGCCTGCGACCCCATGCTGGTGCTGGTCTGCACCAATCTCGGACAGGTCTTCCGAAGCCAGGACGGCGGCGAAAGCTGGACCCGGCTGCCGCACGAATTCGGCGAGTTGCGTGGCCTGCACTGGCGGGCCGTGCCGCCGGGCACCCGGCAGGCGGCACACTCCATCACGCGGCCCATCCTGACCGCCGCGCAGATGAACCACCCCATGGCGCGGAGGACCGCATGACCGAACGCTTCCCCGCGATCCCGCCGGACCAGATGAACGCGGCGCAGCGGGACGTGGCGGCCGCCATCGCCGGCGGGCCGCGCGGCTCCGTCCGCGGCCCCTTCCTGGCGCTGCTGCACAATCCGCCGCTGGCGATGCGGATCCAGGGGTTGGGCGAGCATCTGCGCTTCGGCACCGGCATGCCGCAGGCGCTGGTGGAACTGCTGATCCTGGTGACGGCGCGGCGCTGGAACTGCCAGTACGAATTCTTCGCCCATGCCCGCATCGCCCGCAACGAAGGCCTGCCGGAGCCGATCATCGCTGCCATCGCCGCAGGCCGCCGGCCGGACCCGATGGATGCCGATCAGGCCATGGCTCACGACTTCGCGGTCGCCACCCATCGCGACGGCAAGCCGACCGATGCGCTCTACGCAGCGGCGGAGGCGCGCTTCGGCAAGGCCGGCGTGCTCGATCTTCTGGCGCTGGCGGGCTACTACACGATGCTGGCGATGGTGCTGAACACCGCCGATCCGGCCTTGCCGGATGGCGCCACGCCGCCGTTGAAGCCGCTGTGAGGATGAAGCCGATGGCGCGTGCGATCCGGGTCGGACTGATGGTGCCGGCCACCAACACCACGATGGAAGGCGAGATGCTGGGCTGGCTGCCGGCAGGCTCCACGGTGACCCGCATCGGCATTCCCCGGACCACCGGCCTGCTGACGCGGGAGACGATGCCCGCCTATCGCGACGCGGCGCTCAGGCTCGCCGCGCAGCATTTCTCGCCCGCCACGCATGACCTGCTGGCCTATGGCTGCACCGCCGCCGGCTTCATTGCCGGGCCGGCGGGCGATGCGGAACTGGCACGCGAACTCGGCCGCGTCACCGGCCTGCCGGTGGTGACCACGGCGCGCGCCATGGTGCTCGGCCTGCAGCAGATCGGTGCGCGGGAGATCGCGGTGGTTACGCCCTATTCAGACGAGGTGAACGCCCAGCTCACCGAGTTTCTTGCCGATGGCGGCATCCGCGTGAAGCGGCTGGACACGCTGCGCGCCAAGGACCTGGAAGCGCTCTGCGCCATCCGCGCGCCGGAGGTCGAGGCGCTGGCGCGCAGGACCATGGGTGACGATTGCGACGCGCTGTTCATCGGCTGCTCGCAATTGCCGACGCAGAGCTTCCTGGACGCCCTGTCCCGCGACATCGGCAGGCCGGTGCTGTCCTCGATCAGCGCGACGGCCGAGCAGGCCGTGCTGCTTCCGGCCTGAGGCTCAGCCCAGCGGCGAATGCGGGGCCGGCAGCATCAGGCTGGTCTCCAACTCCTGGATCAGCTCCGCATGGCGCGCCAGCGGCCCGTCCTGGCCGTGCAGACTGCGCGCCAGCCGCGCCGCCGGGTCGGCATGCGCCAGAAGCTGCACCACCTCGTTGATGGGCCCGGCGAAGGTCGTCCAGACGGCGATCTGGCCAGGCTCCGCCTGGCGCGCCAGCGCCTCCGCCAGCCGCCCCCCCTCCCCAGGCCGGACCTGGAAAAGGCGCTGCTCATAGACGTGCGGACCGGGCGTGGCGGGGACGGAGAGCGGCTGCACCGGATCAAGAAACCGCACGACCTGCCGAAGCATCAGTGGCCGCACCCCGGCCAAATACTTTTCGCGCCAGGCCGGCAGCGCCTCCAGCGTGCCGCGCACAGCCTGGCGACTTTCCAGCGATTTGTGGCGCCACAGATTCACCACAGCGTTGGCCGCGCCCACCTCATTGGCCCAGAAGCCGAGAAGCTGGCCGTGGCGGTCGCCGCGCACAGGCACCGCCACCGTCTCCGCCAGGTCGAGATAGCGGGCCATGCCACCGGGGCGCAGGGTGTAGATCCGCAGTTCGTCGATCATCGGACGCCTCTTGATTTTCTCCCGCATCGTGGGACACATTACGCCATCCGGCAACTCGACCGGTATGGAGGAAGCAATGCTCCCGAGGGTCATGGGCGCGCTCTGCGCGTTGTTCATGGCGGCCGTGCCGCATGCGACGCTGGCGGCTTTCCCCGATCGGCCGATCCGTCTGGTCGTGCCCTATGGCCCTGGCGGCATCACCGACATCGCCGCCCGCATCCTGGCGCCTCGCCTGGGCGAGGAACTCGGCCAGCAGGTAATCGTGGACAACCGCCCGGGTGGCGCGGCCATGCTGGGCTTCGGCATGGCGGCACGGGCGGAGCCGGATGGCCATACGCTGGTGCTGGCGACCACGGCGCTGGCCGCCAATCCGGTGTTGTTCCGCAACATCCCGTACGACGCGCGCCGCGACTTTGCGCCGATCAGCCTGGTCGGCGTGGTGCCGATGGTGCTGGTCGTGCCGCCCAACGCGCCGTCGCGCAACGTGCAGGAATTCATCGCGCTGCTGCGGTCGAAGCCTGGCGAGATGAATTACGGCTCCGCCGGTAATGGCAGCGGCAATCATCTGACGACGGAGATGTTCAACCACGCCGCCGGCGGTCTGCGTGCCGTGCATGTCCCGTATCGTGGCGGTGGCCAGGTGATGACGGATTTGATGGCCGCGCGGGTCGGCTACGTCTTCGCCGTGCTGCCCACGGCGCGGCCCTTCATCGTCGCGGGCCAGCTTCGCGCGCTCGCCACCACCGGCGCGACCCGCAGCACTGCGCTGCCAGATACGCCCACGGTGGCGGAAGCGGCGCTGCCGGGCTTCGAGCTGTATGAATGGCTCGGCCTGCTCGGCCCCTCAGGCTTGGCTGCGCCGATGGTCTCAAGGATCGCCGATGGCGTCACAGCCGCCCTGCGTCATGCCGAGACGGCGCAGCGCTTCCGTGACATCGGCGTGGAGGCACGGGGCACCGGTGCCGACTCGCTGCGCGCGCATCTGGATCGCGAATTGAACCGCTGGACGGACCTCGCAACGCATGTCCGCTTCGAGGTGGCGGACTGATGCCAGCACAGGACGCCGTGCTACGCGAACTGGCGGAGGTGCTGTGGGAGGAAAGCCCCGGCCACCATGGCGGGGCCTTATCGAAGATCCTCGTCGCCGCCGGCGAGAGCGGGTCGCGCGTGATCGACTATCGCATCTCGTCCTACGAGCCGCGCGCGCACGTGGCGCTGCATGCGCATGAGGCGAAGGAACAGATCTACCACTTCGTTGAGGGCGAGGGGTTGCTGACCCTGGGCGAGCGCAAGGTCGTGGTGCGCAGGAACAGCTACGTGTTCATCCCGCCCGGCGTCCCGCATGCACTCGACAATACTGGCCTGGCGAACCTGGTGTTCCTGGTGATCACGGCGCCGGTCGTGGTGTAGGGCCGAAGCGGTACCGGGCGAGCGACCTGCCTGGCCGTGGGTGCCCGGCCCCGCCCATTCCGGGTGACATCCGCGCCTCTATTACGTCGGCCTGAGCCCGGCGAGATCCGCAGCGCGCCGGGCATTCTCCAGCTCCGTGCGAAGGAAGGTCGCGAAGCAGTCCGGGGTTCGCTGTTCCTCGCTGCCCATGACGGCGCCCAGCTCGACGATTCGCATCTGCACCTCAGGTTCCGCGAGCGTCGCCCGCATGGCCGCAGAGAGCTCCGCGACCACGCCGGCCGGCGTCGCAGCCGGTGCGACCAAGCCGCCAAAGCTGCCGGCTGTGAAGCCGGCCAGGCCGGATTCGATGAAGGTCGGCACATCGGGAACCAGCGGCGCGCGCTGCGGCGTCGAGATGGCAATGATGCGCGCGTTGCCATCGCGATGCAGCGGCAGGGCAGAGGGCCGTTCGACAAATCCCGCAACCACCGTGCCGCTGATCAGGTCCGGGACCATGGCGCTGTCGCCGCGGTATGGCACGTGCAGCACCCGGACATTCGCCGCGGCCATCATCAATTCCAGCGCCAAATGCGCGACGCTGCCATTGCCTGGCGTGGCGAACATGACTTCACCAGGCCGCGCCCGCAGGAGCGTGAGGAATTCAGCCAGCGTCCGCTGGTCCTGACCTTCGGAATTGGTCCGGGTGGAGCGCAAGTTTTCGGGCATCTTGAATCCCAAGGAGGGGTCGTGCCATGAAACGGAAGCGATGCACGGACGAACAGCTCGCCTTCGCCTTGCGGCACGCGGGGAGAGGCACGGCGGTGGCCGAGAACTGCCGCGAGCTCGGCGTGTTTAAGCCGACATTCTACCGATGGAAGAAGCAGTTGCCGGGATGCGGACGGTGGAGATTCGGCGGCTGAAGCAGCTCGAGGAGGAAAACGCCAAGCTCAAGCGGGTCGTGTCCCGGGTGGTGGTGTAGGAGGCCCGGAGCTGGGGCGCGTAGCGAAGCCCCTGGCTGAGCGGAGCGGAGCGCCCCAGGCGGCCACTGCGGTGATCTTCGGGAGGGTTGGGTTGTCGAGACCTGCAACCCCTGATCTTGGACCGACCACGATGACCGACGACAAGATCGCCCTTCGGCAGATGCTGGGTTGAACGCCAAAGGCGTTCGACGGGCTCCGATGCGACCTTCCTGCGCGAGATGATCGGCTTCGCCGCGCAGCGCCTGATGGAACTGGAGGTGGGGGAGGTGACCGGCGCCGCCCATGGCGAGCGCAGCCCGGACCGGCTGGTGCAGCGCAACGGCTACCGTGACCGGGACTGGCAGACGCGAGCCGGCACGCTCGAGTTGGTTGGACGCAATGCGTCCAACCCCGAAGCTCCGGCGCGGCTCGTATTTCCCCGCCTTCCAGGAGCCCCGCAACACCGCCGAGAAGGCGCTCACGGCGGTGATCCAGGAAGACTAGGTCCAGGGCATCTCGACCCGCTCGGTGGACGATCCGGTGCGCGCCATGGGGATGGAGGGCATCAGCCGCAGCCCGTCACGCGCCCCGGCACCTGGCCTTGCGCCGGAGCCCCAGCTTCGCCGCGTCGTTCCGTACAGTCCGACGACGGAACGCAAGGAACAGCGGCATGCCAGCCTCCCGCAACCGCCTCGAGCAATTCGCCAGGCTCGGCTATGCTGCGCGCGGTGCCGTGAGCCTGATCGTTGGTGGGCTTGCCCTGCTCGCGGCATTCGGGCGGGGCGGCGAAGCCACCGGGTCGAAGGGGGCTCTCGAAGTCCTGATGGCGCAGCCGCTCGGCGAGATACTGCTGGCCGTCGTGGCACTCGGCCTTTTCGGCTTCGCGCTGTGGCGCGCCCTCCAGGCCGTGCTCGACGCGGATGGGGAAGGCCGTTCTGCGAAGGCGCTTGCCGTTCGTTTGGGGCGGGCGCTCAGCAGGGTCACCTATGTCAGCCTCTGCATCTTTGCCCTTGGCTTGATCTTCGCTACGGGGCGGGGTGGCGATGAAGAGCAGTCCGCGCAGGACAGGACCGCCTGGTTGCTGGCGCAGCCCTTCGGCCGTTGGTTGGTTGCCGCGGCTGGCCTGGCGATCATCGGCGCGGCGATGGGTATGGCGTTGAGGGCCTGCACCGCCTCGTTCCAACGCCACCTCGCCTGCGGTCCGGCCGCATCCTGGGTCATCCCGCTCGGCCGCGCCGGTTTCGCGGCGCGCGCCGTGGTGTTCCTGGTGGTAGGCGGCTTTCTGCTCGTCGCAGCCTGGCAGACGGATCCGAGCGAGGCACGCGGCCTGGGCGGCGCGCTTGAGGCGCTGCAGCAGCAGCCCTACGGGCGGGCGATGTTCGCGCTGGTCGCGCTTGGACTCGCGGCGTTCGGCGCCTTCAACTTCGCCCAGGCCCGATTCCGGCCGATCGCCACGCCCGAGGCCGGCGAGATTGCCATGGCGGCCAGGGCACGCGCGGCCTGACCCTGTGGTCGGCCGTAGCGGCGAGCAGGGTTGCACGGCCCGGCAACGGACTAGGATGCGCTCGCGGCGACGGTGGCTGCGCCGCTCGGCAGCTTCCTCGGCGCCATCATCGGATGACGGGGCGCCTTCTTCTGCGACGTGCCGCTCGCGATGATCGCCTTCGTCTGGTTGCGCGGCACGCTGCCGCCCCTACCGGCCGAACGCCGCGCCGGCGCCGGGGCTGCCTTCAGGCTGCTAGGCCGGCCGCCGATCGCGCTCGGCATGCTGGCCATCCTGCTCCTTTTCATGGGGCAGTTCGCGCTGTTCACCTATCTCCGCCCTTTCCTCGAAGAGGTTACGCAAGTGGACGTCGCGATGCTGTCGCTCGTCCTCCTGGTTCTCGGCGTGACCGGCATTATCGGCACCTATGCGGTGGGATGGTTCCTGCAGCGCGGCACGCAGGCCGTCCTGGTCGCCATCCCGCTCGGCATGGCTGCCATCGCAGTCGCGCTGCTCGGCCTGTGACATGCCTTGCTGCCCACGGTGGCCCTGCTCGCCGCCTGGGGGTTGATCGGAACGCCCGCGCCGGTTGGCTGGGGAGCCTGGCTAAGCCGGACCTTGCCGGAGGACGCCGAGGCGGGCGGCAGCCTAGTGGTCGCCACCATCCAACTCGGCATCACGCTGGGCGCATCAGTTGGCGGCCTGCTGTTCGCCCTCATCGGCTATCGCAGCACCTTCGGCGCCAGCGCCGCGATGCTTTCGGCCTCGGCCGTGCTGGCCCTGCTGAGCTGGCGCCTCGGCAGCAAGGCGATCGTCAACCGTCCCCGCGTGTCATTCGCCGCCGGTCTCGGCACTGCCGCCACGCTGAAAATCCCATCCGCACACACACGACAAGGAGACACGCAGATGACTGAGATGCATGACGTTTCGAAGTGATCCTGCCTGCCCGGTGCCGCCCTTGGGCGCCGCGGACTGCTGCAGGTGACCAGCACGGGCGCCGCCCTGTCGATCCTCAACCTTCCATCCGCAGAGGCCCGGGACATGTCCAACGGTGCCAACAACTTCTACACCAGCGACCGGGTAACGGCGCAGAAGGTTGCCTTCAAGAACCAGTACCAGATGACCGTCGTGGGCAACGTCTTCACGCCCAGCGGCCTTGACCAGAACACCACCACACCGGCCATCATCGTGGGGGCATCCGATGGGCGCGGTGAAGGAGCAGAGCGTTGACCTCTACGCCACCAAGATGGCAGAGCAGGGCTTCGTGACGATGTCCATCGACCTGCCCTTCTGGGGCGAGAGCGAAGGCCAGCCCCGCAACCTGGTCGCGCCAGATGCCTATGCGGAGGCTTTCAGCGCCGCGGTTGACTTCCTCGGCACCCGGCCTTTCGTCGACCGGAACCGGATCGGCGCGATCGGCGTCTGCGGCAGCGGCTGTTTCGTGGTCAGCGCCGCCAAGATCGACCCGCGCATGCGCGCCATCGCGACCGTCAGCATGTACGACGTGGGCGCGGCCACCCGTGACGCGCTCAACAAGTCGCAGACGGTAGAGCAGCGGAGGCCGATCGTCGCGCAGGCGGGGGAGCAGCGCTATACGGAGTTCGCGGGCGGCGAGACGCAATACACCGGAAGGACGTTGCACGCGCTGACAGCCGATACCCACCCGATCCAGCACGAGTTCCACGATTTCTACCGCACGCGTCGCGGCGAGTTCACGCCGGCTGGCGGCTCGCCCCTGCGCACGACGCCTCCGAACCTGACCAGCAAACTCAGGTTCGTGAACTTCTACCCCTTCAATGATATCGAGACGATCTCCCCTCGTCCGATGCTCTTCATCACCGGGGATCAGGCGCACTCCCGGGAGTTCAGCGAGGACGCCTACCGGCGTGCGGCCGAGCCGAAGGAGCTTCACTACGTCGACAGCGCCTGGCACGTTGACCTGTATGGTCGGGTGGACCTGATCCCGTTCGAGAAGCTGGCATCTTTCTTCCGGCAGCATATGGTCTGAAGCCGGACAGCATCGCGGCTCTGTCCGGGCATTGCAGGTCGGCAGCGCCCGGTCGCGGGGGCTATCAACAGCATTCCAGATCAGGCGGACGATATCCCGGCGATACACTTGCCATCTGCGCGACATCATGGAGGACTTAGGTCATGGACATCATGCGCGCAGGATCGCGCCCTTCGGGCAAGGGACCGGCCGAGTGGTTCACAGGTGTAGTCCGCGTCGATCCCCTTTTCGAGGCGCCCGACCCGGCGCGGGTCGCTGGCGCCCACGTCACCTTCGAGCCAGGCGCAAGGACGGCCTGGCACACGCATCCGTTGGGGCAGACGCTGATCGTCACCGCTGGCCTCGGCTGGGTCGCGCGCGAAGGCGGGCCGGTCGAGGAGATCCGGCCAGGCGACGTGGTCTGGTTCCCGCCGGGGGAGAAGCACTGGCATGGTGCGGCGCCAACCACGGCCATGTCGCACATCGCCATCCAGGAAAAGCTCGATGGCGCCTCCGTGACATGGATGGAGCAGGTTACCGACGAGCAGTACCGGCGCTGACACCTCGGAATATCGCCCTCACGCTGCGGAACGGCCAAGCGTCCGCCGCAGCGCATCTGCACGTCCCGCCCAGGGGGAACGACGAATCGACCGAGCTGAAAACATTGCGGGCAAGGTAATCGTCGTCACCGGCGCCCCCAGCGGCATCCGCCGCCTATTCCGCGACCAAGTTCGCCGGACGCGCTCTTAAAGGAGGGCTGCGGCCAGAGTGCCGTGAAGCTGTGCGGCCTGATGGGGCGACCGCGACGCCAGCCGGCACGGCGCCTACGCCCAACCGCCGGCGAGCCGGATTTGGGAACTGCGGCGGTATCATCGAGCGGTCTATCCTGGCGTGCGGGCGGTCCGCGCATCAATCATGGCTGACGATCAGACCTCCTCGCCGGCCCGTTGCCCATCGCGCACCGCGGACATCATCAGGCGGGGTGCCACGGCATCCCCCGCGCGCGTCACCTTCACGCCACGTGCCACCAAATCGGCCTCCAGTCCGTCGCGCGGGCGGCGTGGCGTCGAATGGGTGAGCAGCGTCACGTCTCGCACCCGCGCCTCGGTGCCGGTCAGCAGGTGGCGGACGCGCAGCGTGCCTCCTTCCAGTGCCACCGGTTCCCGATGAATCAGGATCTCCACCCTGTCACCGAAGGCCGCGAGCCGGCGGTGCACGCCCTGCGCATAGATGGCCGGAACATCGCGCGCGATGGCGTCCCGCGGCGTCAACAGCAGAAGGCGGTCGAAATGCGCCAGCAGCAGTTCCGCCGCGGCGTAGGTCGCAGCCGTATGGTCGTGGTCAAACAGCACGGCGAAACCGCTGCGGGGCCTGCCCGCATCGAGCAGAGCCGCAACGGTGCTGCGCAGGTCCTGCGACCCGGCAGGCGCTTCCCGCGGCGGCACCATGGTGGAACCTGTGGCCAGGATGACCGCATCGGGCGCCACGGCAAGAATATCGGCCAGGGTTTCGCCGACCTGGCGCGCAACCGCAGCCGCCGAGACGCGACGATCAAGGTAGCCGAGAAAGCGCCCGACATCGCCGCAGCCTGGCAGCATCGCGTGCAGGCGAGCAGCACCACCGGGCTGGGCGTTACGACTGAACAAGGTGACGCGATGCCCCCGTTCCGCCGCGACGGCCGCCGCCTGCATCCCGGCCACTCCACTGCCCACCACCACGACATGACGCGGTGCCGCCGCTCGCGGCGGAGGGGGACCGGCATCGGCCGCAGTGCCGGCACGCGGGTTGACGCTGCAGCCGATGATGCCGGCTTTATCGATCTCGTTCCAGCAGCCGTTGCAGTAGATGCAGGGGCGGATCCCGTCGACCCGCCCAGCCCGTGCCTTGGCTGGCCAGGCCGGATCTGCCAGCAGGGGACGCGCCAGCATCACCAGCTCGGCTTCGCCGGCTTCCAGCAGGGCCTCCGCCATCGCGGGTGTGGCGATCCGGCCGATTGCCGCGATGGGCACCCCGCCCGCCGCTGCGCGGAGCGGCAACCACGCGCTGCGGAACGGCATGGGAGGCTCGTGCATGTCCGGCGCGTGCATCCACAGGCTCGGGCCGTGGCTGCCCTGGCTGAAGCAAAGGATATCTGGTCGCGTCCCGGCGACGATGGCGGCAACCAGGCGCGCCGCCTCGCCCGGGTCGATCGAGTTCGGCACCCCGTCATCCGCCGGCAGCTTCAGGCCGATGATGAAACCAAGGCCGCAACGGGCACGCACAGCATCCAGTATGGCGCGCACGAAGGCGCTGCGCCCCATGGCGTCACCGCCCCAACGATCCTGCCGCAGGTTCGTCACCGGCGAGAGGAACTGCAGCGGCAGAAAGCCATGCGCAGCGGAAATCTCGACACCCGAGAACCCGGCGCGCTGCAGTCGCGCAGCACTCTCCGCATATTCCTCGACCAGTCCCTCCACCTCGCCGGAGCTCAGCGCGCGCGGCACCGTCCAGGATGCGGCGTCGACCACGGCGGAGGGGCCCACCGCATTCAACGCCCGCGCATCGCGATGCGCGTTGCCTGCGTGCCAGAGCTGCCCAACCAGCGCCGCTCCCTGACGCTCCACAGCCTCAGCCAGACGCGATAGCCCGGACATCTGCGTCTCGTCGCAAGCCGCCACGCGGGCCGGTACGGCGGCGGAGCGGCAGGCGGCCAGCGCCTCCGTCACGATCAGGCCCGCGCCGCCCGCCGCACGGGCCGACAGATGCGCGACCATCGTCTCCGTCACCGCGCCGTTGCGTGGCATGCGCGTGGTCATGGCGCCGTAGCCGATGCGGTTGCGCAGGCGCCGACCTGCCAACTCGCATGGGCTGAACAGCCGAGGAAAAGGCGGAGATGCCACTCAGCCGGCCACGGCGCCCGAGGCTTCCACCGCGCGACGCCACTTTTCCAGCTCCTGCCGATGTATGGTCGCGGCCTGCTCCGCCGTTGTGCCGGTAACGGTGGCGCCGAGTTCTGCCAGGCGCTCGCGGATTGCCGGCTTTGCGAGCGATGTCCGCACCTCCGACGACAGCTTCTCGATGATCGGCGCCGGCGTGCCCGCAGGCGCGAACAGCATCACCCAGGCACCGGCGTCGAAGCCCGGCACCGTCTCGGCCACCGTCGGAACATCGGGCATGAGCGCCGATCGTTCGGCGCCGGTCACTGCGATGGCGCGCAAGCGGTTGTCGGCAAGGAATGGCGGCAGCGTCAGAATTCCCTCGATGCACATCTGCACGTCGTTCGACAGGATGGCCTGCAGCGTCACCAGACCTCCGCGATAGGGTACGTGCGTCGCGGCCAGCCCGGTGGCGGCGCGCAGCATCTCCATCGCCAGGTGGTTGGTCGCACCGACTCCAGAGGAAGCGTAGTTCAGGCGTCCTGGATTGGACTTGGAGTAGGCGACGAGTTCTGCAAGATTCCGGACCGGCAGGCTCGGGGAGACCACCAGCACCTGCGGGAAGGTCACCAGATGGGACACGGGCACGAAGTCGCGCCCCACATCGTAGGACAGGTTCCGCATCATCGCGGGACCGATGGCCATGTTGCCGGGCGAGCCGACCAGGAAAGTCTCGCCATCCGGGCGCGCGCGCGCCGCGACCTCCGTGCCAATGCTGCCGCCCGCGCCGGTACGGTTCTCCACGATGAATGGCTGGCCCAGCCGATCAGTGAGATCCTGCGCGACCAGCCGTGCCACCACGTCCACGGCCGAACCTGGCGTGAATGGAAAGATGAAGCGGACGCCCGCCCTCGGCCAAGCAGCCTGCGCCATCGCCTGCGATGCAGGCAGCGTCGCTGTGAACAAAATCAAGGCGCGTCGTCCAAGCGCAATCGACGTCATGGGTGCGTTCCTCCGCGCGGCCGCTTCAGGCGACCTGTTCTCGCTGGTCCCATCTTGCGGTCTGCACCAACGCTCAGCAAGGCTCCCGGTGACCTGCTCTACGAAGACCTGCGACGGTCGGCTAATGCATTATCGTCAAGGCACTGACGTAGCCGGCCAAGGGAAGTAGAAAGGCATCAATGACCGAACCCTTTAGCCCTGCTCCCTGGATCGGCCCGTTCGACCTCTTTCGGGTCGGTATCGGTCCCTCAAGCTCCCACACGGTCGGTCCCATGATCGCCGCCTCGGCCTTCGCGGCGGAGCTGCCCCTCGACACCAAAGGCGTGTCCGTCGAACTGTTCGGCTCCCTCGCGCTGACCGGCCGCGGCCACTCGACCGACGTTGCCGTCATGCTCGGCCTCACCGGCGCCTGCCCCGACACGCTGGACCCCGACGAGGCCGCGGCCATCGCAGCCGACATCAGGACGCGGCACCGTCTCACGCTCCCCGGCGGACAATGCATTGCCTTCGACCCCGGAACCGACATCATCTTCCGCTCGCGCGAGACGCTGCCGCTACATCCAAACGGTCTCCGCTTCGCCGCAATGGGCAAGACCGGTGCGGTGACCCGTACCTACTACTCAGTGGGCGGCGGCTTCGTTGTGGACGAAGCGGGTCGGCCCCTTTCTGCCGAAGGCGGCGGACCCGCACCGGTCCCCTACCCGTTTACCGACGCGGCCGAGCTGCTGGACGTCGCGCAACGATCAGGCCTGACCATCGCGGCAGTGGCCCGCGCCAACGAGGCGGCCGCGTATCCCGCCCGCGACATCACCGCCGGTATCGCCCGCCTCTGGGCCGCCATGCGCGCCTGCGCCGCGCGCGGCCTGGTCGCCGAAGGCGAACTTCCGGGTGGCCTGCGCGTCCGTCGCCGCGCCCCGGCTTTGCTCCGCCGACTGCATGCGCGCGCCGGGATCAACGATCCGGACCCTTTAGGTGCGATGGACTGGGTCAATCTCTGGGCGCTTGCGGTGAACGAGGAGAACGCTGCCGGTGGCCGTGTCGTCACCGCGCCGACGAACGGTGCCGCCGGCATAGTACCGGCGGTGCTGCACTACTACGACCGCTTTGTTCCCGGCGCATCTGGCGAAGGGATCGAGACCTTCTTCCTCACCGCCTCGGCCATCGGCGCACTTATCAAGCGCAACGCCTCCCTTTCCGGCGCTGAGATGGGTTGCCAGGGCGAGGTCGGGTCTGCCTGCGCCATGGCGGCCGCCGGTCTCGCCGCCGCCCTCGGCGGAACCAATGCTCAGGTCGAGAATGCGGCAGAGATCGGGCTGGAGCACAACCTTGGCCTGACTTGCGATCCCGTCGCCGGGCTTGTCCAGGTGCCCTGCATCGAGCGCAATGCCATCGCATCGGTGAAGGCAATCAATGCCGCACGACTGGCCCTGCACGGCGACGGAACTCACCGCGTCAGCCTCGATCAGGCTATCGCGACCATGCGTCAGACCGGCCTCGACATGTCCCACAAGTACAAGGAAACGTCGCTTGGCGGTCTGGCCGTGAATGTCGTGGAGTGCTGACCAGAGGGGGGCGCGTGGCGGCTGATTGCGTATCTACGGAATGTCCGCTTCGTGCCGCAAGGCCGCCTAGCTGGCGTAGTCAGGCTCCTCTCGATCCAAGACCCGCCGCCAGGCATCAAGGTGCAAGCGGGCATCGATCTTCTCGCCCCACGGCCCCAGATGTTTGCGGCGCAGCCGGTCCGGCAGGGTGTGCAGCGGCTGCCCCGTGCTCATCGCCGTCATCTGGTACATGGCGGTGCGCTCGGCGATGAAGCACTCGTCGAAGGCGTCATGCACGTTGGGGCCAACCACCGTAACGCCGTGGCCCCGCATCACCATCACCGACTTGTCGCCGAGCGCCCGCGCGATGCGGTCACCTTCCTCATTGTGATGGACGGGCTCGTCGCCCTCATGGTCATACACGATGCGGTCGTTGAGCAGCAGGTTGTTGTGGTGCGACAGGTGCAGTTCCGCATCGCGCAGCAGCGACAACGCGGTAAGCCAGCGCGGATGCACATGCACGACGCAGGCGGCGTTCGGGTTCAACAGGTGGATGCGCGCATGAATATGGAACGCCACCTTGCGAAGCTCGCCCTTGCCCTGCAGCACGCGGCCATCAAGATCACAGATGATCAAATCGCTGGCGCGCAGTTCCTGAAACAGATACCCGCGCGGGTTGATAAGGAAGCGGGGCGGGCCTTCGCCGGGCAGCATCAGGGAATTGTGGTTGCCGATCTGCTCGTTCCAGCCTTCCCGCGCGGCGACGCGGAACACCGCAGCCATGTCGCGACGCAATTCCCACTCAAGGGCCTCGGCGGTGCTGTCGGTACGGGCCTCGATGATGGCGGACATGCTGGTGTCCCTATCCGGTTTGAGGAAACGGAAGCCTACAGCGGTTCCGCGATGACGGCTACCGGATCGCCGGTCCTGACGCGACCCGCGTGGCGCACGCACCACAACATTCCGCTGGCGCCGTAGCGCAGCGGCAGCGGTGGGTCACCAGGCGCTTCGATGCGGTGCAGCAGGCCCGCTGGCGCCCCTTCGGCCACTTCGGCGCCCAGCGCGTCCTCCGCCTCCCAGATGCCGTCCGCCGCGGCGAAGACGTAGTGGGAGAGGGTCGGCACCGTCATCCGCCGCGCGGCGCCGTACGGCCCGACTTCTGGCGGGCCTTCGAGGACGCCCGCGTGGTGCAGCACGTTGCGGGCGCCGCGCCTGGTGATCGCGAGGTTGCCCGGATTGAGCCGCCCCCCGCCGCCAAGTTCCGAGGATAGGGCGACGATGCCACGGCGTTCCGCCGCCGCGAGCAGCGTCGGCCCGGCATTCACCTCCCGCAGCAGCAGCGTACAGAGTGCGCCAAACGCATCGGCCATGGCGATGGTCTTGTCCTGCATGGCAGGATCGTCCAGGAAATGTCCCACGGCACTTGGGAAGATGTCCATGCCGGTGCCGCCGGAATGCAGGTCCATCTGGTAGTCGCACAGCGGCAGCAGCACGCTGTCGACAAAATGTGCCAGCGACAGGGCAAAGCCGCCGAAGGGGTCGCCTGGGAAGCAGCGGTTGAAATCCCGGCCATCCAGCGGGGACAGGCGCTTGCCGGCGGCGCAGGCAGGATAATGCATGGCCGGCAGCAGGATCACGCGGCCTTGAACCTCCTCCGCCCGAAGCCCGCGCGCCAGATCGAGCAGCGCCACCTGTCCTTCGTACTCATCGCCATGGTTGCCCGCGGTCAGCAGCACGGTTGGGCCGCTGCCGTTCGCGACCACGACCACCGGCACCGGGATGGTGCCCCAACCGCTGTCATCGCGCGACTGCGGAACGCGCAACTGCCCGATCTGCTTGCCAGACCGCTCGAAATCCACCTCCGCAACCACGGGGCTTGCGGACATTTCCTGCGTCTCCGGTCTGCTGTGCATTGAACCTCGGCACGAACGAAGGCTAGCATCATTTCGCAGACACGGGAGAGGGGTTTGGCCATGCTCACGCGACGCCAACTTGGACTGGCTGCCGGAGCCAGCGCACTCACCCCCCTTGGCGGCATGCTGTCGTCGCCGGCCTTGGCACAAGGCGCGCGCGGCACCATCGTGATGGCGCAGCAGGCGCAGCCGCCAACCCTCGATGCGCAGGTGACGACCGCGCAGGCGGCACGCAACATCAACCTGCACGTTTACGAGACCCTTTTTGCCCGCGACGAGGCCAGCAATCCTGTGCCGGACCTGGCCGAGGGCGTCGACGTGTCCGGCGACGGCCTGACCTACCGCTTCAGCCTGCGGGAAGCGCGCTTCCACAATGGCAAGGCGATGACCAGTGCCGACGTGAAGGCCTCGCTCGAGCGCTATGGGCGCGTCGGTGGCTCCGCCTTCATCATGCAGCCGGTGGAAGCGATCGACACGCCGGATGCGCGCACCGTGGTGGTGCGCCTGAAGTCGCCGAGCCCTGGCTTCATCGCCGGCATCTCCTCCCCCCGCGCCCCTTGCGCCATCATGACGCAGGAGGAAGCCGGCAAGGAGGCGAACCGGCCCGAGATGATCGGTACCGGCCCATTCCGCTTCGTGGAGTACCGGCCGGACAGCCACGTGAAGCTGACACGCTTCGCCGATTACAAGGCGAACATGGCCTACCAGGGCATGGACGGCTTTGCCGGCCGCAAGGTGGCGAATGTTGAAGACCTGATGATCCGCTTCGTGCCGGAAGGCGGTGCGCGCACCGCCGGCCTGCAGGCCGGCGAGATCCAGATCCTGGAAGCCATCGCCGTGCCGGCGGCGCAGCGCCTGCGCGACGACCGCAGCCTGGTGATGCATGAGATGATGCCCTGGGCCTTCCAGACCCTTATGATGAACCATGTCATGCCTCCGATGGACAACCCGGTGTTCCGCCGCGCCATGCAGGCCGCGCTGGACCTGGAGGAGATCATGGCGATCTCGACCGACGGCCTGTACCGCATGACGCATGGATGGCAGCACCCAGGAACCACCTACTTTGCCGGTGATGTCGGCAAGCCGCTGTACAACATGAACAACAAGGACCGCGCCCGGGCGCTGCTGCGGGAGGCGAATTACCGCAACGAGGAGATCATCCTCCTCGGCGACAGCAGCTTCAAGAACCACAACGACACCATCGTCACCGCCTCCGAGCAGCTTCGCAGCGTCGGCATCAACGTGCGCGTGGTCATCACCGACTGGCCGACCGCATTCAGCCAGCGCACCCAGCGCACCGGCTGGCACATGTGGGCGCTGATGCTCGGCATCGAGCCCTATGAAGGCCCCTATGGGGTGGTCGGCTTCTTCAGCGGCCACGCCCCCGTGCAGCATGCGCGGGACGAGGTGATCGAGGATTGCCAACGCCGCCTGACCACCAGCCTTGCGGAAGCCGATCGCAAGAAGGCCGTCAGTGACTTCCAGGCGCGCATGTACGAGCAGGCCATCGCCATCAAATGCGGCGATGTCGGCATCGTCCAGGCAACCCGCGCGCAGGTGCGGGACTACAAGCCCTATCGGATTCCGCGCATGTGGGGCGTGTCCCTGGCCTGATCGCGGATGCTGAAATACGCGTCGGGGCGGATCCTCGCCGCGCTGCCGGTTCTCCTGCTGGTCTCGGCACTGTCCTTTGCCATCGTCTGGGTCGTGCCGGGCGACGTGGCCTCGGAGATGGCCGGGCCGACTGCCTCGGCGGAGGAACTGGAACGCCTGCGCGAAAGGCTCGGGCTGACGCGTCCCTGGCATGAACAACTGGTCGGCTGGTATGCGGCGCTGGCGCGCGGCGATCTCGGGGAAAGCATCCTGCTGCGCCAGGGCGTCGGCGAGGCGATCGTGGAGCGCCTGCCGGTCACGCTCGGGCTGACCTTCCTGGCCCTGGTCATCGCACTGGTGGTCGGCACGGCACTTGGCGTGCTGGCGGCGGTGCGGGTCGGCAAGACGGCTGACCGGGCCGCGATGGGGGCCGCGCTGATCGGCTTCTCGGTGCCCGACTTCTGGCTCGGCCTGGTCTTCATCTATGTCTTCGCGGTGCAGTTGGCGTGGCTGCCGACCGGCGGCTACGTCGCCTTCGGCGATGACCCGCTTGGATGGGCGCGCAGCATGGTGCTGCCGGCCGCGACCCTCGCCCTGTCGCAGATCGGCCTGTTCGCGCGCATGACCCGCGCCGCGATGCTGGAAGTGTTGCGCCAAGACTACATCCGTACCGCGCGGGCCAAGGGCATGCCGAGCTGGGTCGTCGTGATCCGGCACGCGCTGCGCAACGCGCTGATTCCGGTCGTGACGGTGGCGGGCATCGCCTGCGGCGTGCTGCTGGGCGGCGCCGTGGTCATCGAAAGCGTGTTCAGCCTGCCGGGCGTCGGCCGGTTGATCGTGGGCGCCATCCAGCGGCGCGACTACCCGGTGATCCAGGGCGGGCTGCTGTTGACGGCGACGATCTTCGTTGTCGTGAACCTGCTGGTCGATCTCCTCTACGCGTGGCTCGATCCGAGGATTCGCCATGGCGGGCGTTGACCGTCGCCGAAAGCCGCCGGGCGCCCTGGCGCGGCTGCTGGCGCACCCGTCCTTCCGCTGGGGTTTCCTGTTGTTCGCGCTCGTCGTCCTCAGCGCTGTCTTCGCGTCCTGGCTGGCGCCCTTCGATCCGATGCGGAACAACTTCCGCACCCGCTTCATCGCACCGAACGAGATCTTCTGGCTCGGTACGGACCGTTTCGGCCGCGACGTGTTGTCTCGCACCCTGCATGGCGGGCAGGTGTCGCTACGCATCGGGCTCGGGGTCGCGCTGTTCACCGGGCTTGTGGGCGGCCTGATCGGTGCGCTGGCGGGCTTCGTGCGCCGCCTGGACGATCCGCTGATGCGCTTCATGGACGCGCTGATGGCCTTTCCCGCGGTCCTGCTCGCGATTGCCCTGGCTGCGGCGCTCGGGCCGTCCGAGATGAACGTGATCCTCGCGCTTTCCATTGCCTATGTGCCGCGCACCGCCCGGGTGATGCGCGCGGGGGTGATGGTGGTGCGGGAGTTCCCCTTCGTGGAGGGCGCGCGTGCCATCGGCGCCTCGCCCGGCCGCGTGCTGTTCCGCCACATCCTGCCCAACGCCATGGCGCCACTGGTGGTGCAGCAGACCTACGTCTTCGCGCTGGCGATCCTTGCCGAGGCGGTGCTGAGCTTCCTGGGCGTCGGCCCGCCGCCGCCGACACCCACCCTCGGCGGCATCATCGCGGAGGGTCGCGACTACATCCAGGAATCGCCCTGGATCTCGCTGGTACCGGGCGTCGCCATCGCGATGACGGTCCTCGGCCTGAACCTGATGGGCGACGGGTTGCGCGATGCGCTGGATCCTCGCCTGCGGACCGCCATCCGATGAGCCTGCTCTCGGTGCGCGACCTCGCCATCGCCTTCGGTCCGACCCGGGTGCTGGAGGATGTCTCCTTCGACATCGCGGAGGGCGAGATGCTCGGCATCGTCGGCGAAAGCGGCAGCGGCAAGTCGATGACGGCGCTCGCCGTGATGGGCCTGCTGCCGCCCGGCGGCCGCATCGCCGCGGGGCGGATCGGCTTCGAGGGCGCCGACATCACGGCGCTGCCGGAACGCGACGTGCAGCGCCTGCGCGGCGCCCGCATGGCGATGATCTTCCAGGAGCCCACCGCGTCCCTCAACCCGGTGCTGACGATCGGTGAGCAGATCGCCGAAGTGCTGCGCCACCATCGCGGCATGGACCGCCGCGCCGCCTGGGCCGAGGCGGTGGCGCTGCTCAAACTGGTGGAGATCGCGGCGGCGGAGCGGCGGGTCGAGGAGTATCCGCACCAGCTCTCCGGTGGCATGCGGCAGCGCGCGATGATCGCCATCGCGCTGGCCTGCCGGCCGCGTCTGCTGATTGCCGACGAGCCGACCACGGCGCTCGATGCGACCGTGCAGGCCGGCATCTTGGACCTGTTGCGCGGGTTGCGGCGGGATTTCGGCATGGCGGTGCTGCTGATCACCCACGACCTTGGCGTCGTGGCCGAAATCTGCGAGCGCGTCGTCGTGCTCTATGCCGGACGGGTCGCCGAAACCGGCGCCGCGGCGGCGATGTTCGCCAGCCCCGGCCACCCCTACACGCAGGCGCTGCTGGCGGCGATTCCGCGCCTGCAGGGGCCGTTGGGCGCCTTGCCCGCCATCGGCGGCGTGGTGCCGGGCCCGGCGGACTTCCCCAAGGGCTGCCGCTTCGCGCCGCGTTGCCCGCACACCATCCCGGCCTGCGAGGCGGCGCCGCCGGCATTGCGGCCGCTGGTCGGCGGCACGGACGCCGCCTGCATCCGCGCGGAACCCGCCCCATGAGCGCCGCCCTGGTCAAGGGCCGCGGCCTGACCAAGACCTTTGCGGGAGGTGTGCGCGCCGTGGCCGGGGTGGATATCACCATCGGGACCGGCGAAACGCTTGGCCTGGTTGGCGAGAGCGGCTGCGGCAAGTCGACGCTGGCGCGGCTGATGCTGCGGCTGATCGAGCCGGATGGCGGCACGCTGCACTTCCGCGACGCCGAAATCACGCATCTGCCGGATCGCGCCATGCGGGCGCTGCGGCGCGACATGGGCATCGTCTTCCAGGACCCGTTCGGCAGCCTGAACCCTCGCATGAGCGTGGCGCAATTGCTGGCGGAACCGCTCAAGGTGCACGGCCTCGGTGATGCGCGGGCGCGCGTCGCCGCCCTGCTGGAGCTTGTGGGGCTGCTGCCGGACCACGCGGCGCGCTACCCGCATGAGTTCAGCGGCGGCCAACGCCAGCGGATCGCCATTGCCCGCGCCCTGGCGACGCAACCGGCCTTCCTGGTCTGCGACGAGCCGACCAGCGCATTGGACGTCTCGATCCAGGCGCAGGTGCTGAACCTGCTGTCGGATCTGCAGGCACGGCTCGGACTCGCCTGTCTGTTCGTCAGCCATAACCTTGCCGCGGTGCGCCACATGGCCCCGCGCGTGGCGGTGATGTACCTCGGCCGCATCGTCGAGGAAGCGCCGCGCGAGGCGATCTTCTCCGACCCGCAGCATCCCTACACCCAGGCGCTGCTCTCGGCCGTGTCGGAACCGGGCAGCACCCGCCGTGCACGCATCGTGTTGCGAGGCGAAGTGCCCAGTCCGGCGGATCCACCCTCGGGCTGCCATTTCCGCACGCGCTGCCCGCGCGCCGTCGTGCGCTGCGCAGAGGTCTTGCCGCCGCTGATCCAGCATGGTGCCGGCCATCGCGTCGCCTGCCATTTTCCCGGCACGCTGACAGCGGCCGAGACAAGCTGACGCGCGGTCAGCCGGCCCGTAACTCCGTCACACGCGCTGCATTCATCACTCTACGACTTCAACGATGCCGCGCTGCCTCACGGCGTGGCTTTCTGGGTCAGCCTGGTGCGGCAGGAGCTGGGTGCTACGGGCTGAACGCTCCCCCCCCCCCATCGGCGACAGCACTGCGCTCGACCGCCGCGACGAAGCGCGCGCGTCCGGAGACTCCATTTTGCAAGGCATGCGCCTCACCCTCGCCAGCATGAACGCGCTGGCTGAAATCGTTCTTGAGCGTCGAAAGCAGGAATGAGGCGAGAAAGGGAGTGCGCGTCCGACGTCCTTGGCTGGATCATGGGCCCGTGCAGCGACGTTCTCGGGAAGCCGCGGAAAGGTGGCGCATCCGGCGGAACTCGTCATCGCCACGACGCGCAGGCGTCCCGGACGCAGCCGCGTAGCCAACGATGCGCCGTATCGGCATCCAGGCGCGGATTCCACGGCAGGGACACGGTAAGTTTTCGTGGGCCAGTTGTTCCTGGGCTGCCTGACCCAACAGCGATCGACCGCCTGGGGTGGCTGGTGCCGCTAG
>NZ_JBHMFT010000027.1:0-61604 GCF_051433195.1 Falsiroseomonas sp. E2-1-a20
GCGGACCGCCCAGCGGTCCGAGGCCGCGAACGCGGCCCGCCGCCTATGCGGCGAGCCAAGCAACTGTCTTTCCGTCTCATGGTTTTGCGAAGGTTCGGTTGTCTCGCATGAGGGCGTTGGCCAGGACGAGGAGCTTTCGCATGACGGCGACGATGGCGACCTTTGGCTTTTTGCCGGCGGCGCGGAGCCTGTCGCGGAATGTGGCGAGTGTGTCGTTGAAGCGTCCTGCGACGAGGGCTGCCATGTAGAGGGTGGCGCGGATGGCAGGTCGGCCGCCGTAGATGCTGCGGGGGCCGTGTCGCCTTCCCGAGCTGTTGTCCATGGGGGCGACGCCCACGAGGGCGGCGATCTGGCGGCGTCCGAGTTGGCCGAGTTCGGGCAGGCTGGCGAGGAGGGTGGCGGACAGGACGGGACCGACGCCGGGAATAGAGCGCAGGATCTCGGCCTTGCGGGTCAGCTTAGGGGAGGCGGCGATGGCGGCCTCGATGCGCTGGTCGAGGCGGATGAGGCGCAGCTTGAGTGCATTGAGCCGGAGCTTGGCGTCACGGCGGAGTTCGGGATCGGTGAGGTGCTCGGTCTGGTTGGCGAGCGTTGTCTCGATGTCGAGGAGCTGTCGGCGATAGGTGACCAGCTCGGCCAGCCGCTCGGCCTCGGGGTCGGGTGTATGGAGCGGCCCGGCGATGGCCGCGGCGTAGGCGGCGATGACGCGGGCATCGAGGCGGTCGTTTTTGACCCATTGGCCGGAGGCGCGGGCGAAGTGGCGGACGCGACGCGGGTCGAGCAGACGCAGCGCCACGCCGGCCTGGAGGCAGGTGGCTATGAGCGCGCGCTCATAGCCACCGCTGGCCTCGACGACCACGATGTAGCGGCCTGCCTTTGCGCGCCTGGTCAGCGCGGCGTGGCCGCTGGGTGTATTGGCGAGGCTGAAGGCCTCAGCGCGGTCGAGGGCAAAGCCGTCGAGACGATCTTTGCTGACGTCGACGGCGAGGATCGGTGTTGTGTCGGTCATCCCTATTCCCCATCCTTGCACGTGCGGGGCTGGCACCCCGTGCAACTGTTCGGGCCATTGAGGACACCGCTCGGGGAACCCGGCTTGGCTACGGAGCATGACCTCCCCACGGCGGATCGGTCTCCCGGACGGACCACCTGCTGGGGGCATGCCCCCAGCAGGTGGCGCCCACCACCATACGCCCATCAACAAGACACAAGCCGCCGGACGGCCGCGCCCGGCGCCTGAGGGCCTCAAGAAGCCACCGTATCCGCCATCTCCGCCTGGCGCTGGCCCATCGGGCGTTCCGGGCGGGTGGTGGTGTCGCGGGCGGTCTGGTGTTCCATCTCGGCGTTCACCTCCGCCCCCAGCAGGATCACCGCGGCCGAGATCCAGATCCAGGTCATGAAGCCGATGACGGCGCCGAGCGAGCCGTAGGTCTCGTTGTAGCTGCCGAAATTGGAGACGTACCAGGAGAAGGCGGCGGAGACGCCAAGCCAGGACAGCGCCGCGAAGGCGCTGCCCCAGGTCACCCAGCGCCAGCGCGCCTTGGCCCGGCTCGGCCCCCAGCGATACAGGCAGGCCAGCACCAGCGAGACCACCAGCAGCAGCAGCGGCCAGCGGCCATAGGCGAGCAGCGCCTCCACCGTCGCGCCGAGGCCGACGAAGCCCAGCACCACCGGCAATGCGACCACCGCCACCATGGTCAGGATTGCGAAGACGATGAAGCCCAGGGTGAACAGCAGCGTCGTCACCGTCAGCTTGATGAAGCTGCGCTTCTCCTCCTCCTCATACACCACGTTCAGCGCATCGAAGACCGCCTTCGCCGCCTGGTTGGCCGACCACAGCGACACCAGAAGGCCGGCGATGGCGCCGAAGCCCAGCGTGCCGCTCGCGGTCTCCGCCACGCGGCTGACCTGTTCATTGATGATGTCCATGCCGCCGCCGGGGATGACGCCGCCCAGCGCCTCCAGGTGCCCTTGGATGGTGGCGGGGTCGGCGACCAGCGCATACAGCGACACCAACGCAGCGATCGCCGGGAACAGCGCCAGCAGCGTGTAGAAGGTGATGCCGGCAGCTTCCGTCAGCAGCCGGTCCTCGCTGGCCTGGGACAGCGTGCGCTTCGCCACCTGCCACCAGCCGCGCGCCGGGATTTCGGACGGGGTGGTGGCATTGCGTCCCCGACCTTGAGCCTCGCCGCCAGCCTTGGCGGCGGGTTTCTCGCTGCTGTCCTGACCCAGACGCTGCCGGCGCGCGGCATCGCGGCGGGCGCGCGACAGCACCGGCTGCGGGCCGCCGCGCTTGGCGTTGATGGCCAGCAATCCGGCCAGCGCGGCCGCCGCCACCATCCATCCCCCGCCGCCCTGGCGGGCATCCCCCTGATTGTCCGGCATGTGCAAAGGTCTCCGTCGTTCGGTGGCGCAACGCGGGCGCCGCCGCCCGGGTGCCCCTGGTGCGGAAACTTTTTGCCGCGCAGGGCGCTGAACGATGCGGGATGGCAAGGGAGGAGGCGATGCTGGAGGCACGGCCCGCCCCGGCGCGGAAGGCGCCGCCCGAGCGGACGCCGGCGGCAAGGGACAGCGCGAGCCCGGTCCTGCAATTCCCGCCCCGGCCCACCGCGGCGGCCACGCCCAGGCAGCAGCCGGATCCGACGCCGCCGTCCCGTGAGGCACCGCCACCCGCCCTGGTCTGGCTGCTTCTGGAGCGCCTCGGCGCGCCGGTGCGCCGCGGCGTGCTGCTGCTGCTGGCGACCGCGGCGCTCGCCTTCGGCGTGGTGTCGGAGGGCGTCCGGCCCGGCACCTGGCGCCGGACGCTGCGCGCCGAATTCCGCCGCACCCTGCGCCAGGCCATTGCCGGCGGCCTCGGCACCGTCCTCATTGCCGCCGGCCTCGTCGGCTGGGGCATCGTCCACCAGACGCTGACCTGGCTCAGCTATGCGGGGCAGGAGGGCCTGACCGGCAACCTGCTGACCGCGGTCCTGGTGCGGGAGGTGACGCCGGTGCTGGTCGGGCTGATTCTGCTCGGCCGCAGCGGCACCGTCACGGTGGTGGAATTCGGCGCCACCAAGGCCTCCGGCCAATTGGACGTGCTCGAGGCGCAGGGCCTCGACCCCTTCGCGCTGCTGGTGCTGCCGCGCGTGGTGGCGCTGTCGCTCGCCTGCTTCACGCTGGGCGTCATCTTCCTCGGCGTCGCATTGGCGACCGGCTACATGGTGAGCTGGCTTGGCGGCCTGTCACAAGTCACGCCGCGCGAACTGCTGGTGAACCTGTTCGGCGCCACCGACACCGCCGAATTCGCGCTGTTCGCGGTGAAGCTGGTTCTGGTGGGCGCGGTGGTCGCGCTGGTCTGCGCCATCACCGGCATGTCCTCGACTCGCGCTGAAACCCCCTCTCACCTGCTGCCGCGCGGCTTCGTGCGCGGCTTCCTCGGCATCCTCGCCACCAGTGCGCTGCTCAGCGTGGCGGCGACCTGATGGCGGCCGGCGCGCCCGTGCTGGACCTCCAGGCCGCGTGCCCTGAGCCGGGCGCCGCGCCGATCGGCGGGCCGGTCGAGCTGCGCCTGGCGCCGGGGGATCTGGCGCTGGTGCGGGCGGAGGATCCGGCGATGGCCCGCGCGCTGGCCCTGCTATGCACCGGTCTGATCCCGCTGCGGGCGGGGCGCGTCGCCTTCCTGGGCGAGGATTGGGCGGCGCTGCCGCGGCAGCCGGCGCAGGCGCTGCGCGGCCGGATCGGCCTTGCGCCGGGCGATGGCGGCTGGCTGCCGCATCTCAGCGTGGCGGACGGCATGCTGCTGGCCCGCCGCCACCACGACGACACCCCGGATAAATCTCTGCGCGAGGAGGCCGAGGCGCTGGCCCGGCTGTTCGGCCTGCCCGGCCTGCCGATCGAGCATCCGGCGGAACTGTCGCGCGAAGACCTGGCGCGGGCCGGCTGCGCGCGCGCCTTCCTCGGCGCACCGGCGCTGGTGCTGCTGGAAAGCCCGCTGGACCGGGAGACGGCGGATAGGCTGGCCGGCCCTCTGTTGCAGGCGCTGGAGCCGGCACGGGCGCGCGGCGCCGCCGCCATCTGGTCCACCCGGTCCCGTCGTGCCTGGGAGACACCCGGCTTTCCGGCGACGCAGTGGTTCGAACTCGAGGAGGATGGGCTGTGTCGAGCACCACCATGACGCGGGAAGACCGCGTCCGCCTGCGCCACACCGATCGCTGGGTCGGGCTGCTGGTGATCCTGGCGCTCGCCCTGTTCTTCGGCGCCCTGTTCCAGCGCGGCGTGATCCGCGAGTGGTTCGCCAGCGGCGAGACGCTGACGGTGCTGCTGCCGGAGGAAGGCGTCGCCGGGCTGTCGGTGGGGGCGGAGGCGGAGGTGCTCGGCATCCGCGCCGGCACCGTGCGCCGCATCGTGGTGGACCCGAACCAGCGCATCCATGCGGAACTCCGTATCGAGGAACAGGCGAAGCCCTTCATCCGCCAGGATTCCACCGCCGTGGTGCGCCGCCGCTTCGGCGTCGCCGGCCCGGCCTTCCTCGATATCCAGCGCGGCGAGGGGCAACCGCTGAACTGGGACTGGGCGACCATCGAGGCGACGAGCGAGCGTGCGCCGACGGAAACCGTGGGCGCCCTGCTGGACGAGTTGCAGAAGCGCGTCTTCCCGATCCTGGACGAATTGCGCACCGGCACCGCCGCCTTCGCCGCCGCGACGCAGCGGCTGGAACGCGGGGAGGGCACGGTGGGCCGCCTGCTGGCCGATGACACGCTGGTGCGCCGCGCGGAGGAGGCGACGCAGCGCGCCGCGACGCTGATGCAGAACATCGAGGCTGCTTCGCGCGACGTGCAGACCCTGACGGCCAGCCTGACTGGCACCGGCGCTGGCGGCCGCGCGGCGCCGAATTCGCTGCCGGCGCTGATGGCCCGCGCCGATCGCGCGCTGGCGCAGATCGAACGCGCGACGACCGACATCGCCCGCGCCACCCCCGCGCTGCCGCGCGCCGCCGCCAATGTCCGCGACGGCACCGACAGCCTGCCGGCGGTGATGGTGCAGGCGCAGGAGGCGGCGCGGCAGATGGAACTGCTGCTGGCGCAGCTTCGTCGGCACTGGCTGCTCGGCGGCGGCGGTGGTGGCGCGGAGGTGCGCAGCGTCTCGGCCGGTGCCGTGCCGCGGCCGATGGTGGAACGGCTGCGCCCGTGACACGGCTGGCGGCGCTGGTCCTGGTCACGATGCTGTCCGCCTGTGGTGGCCGCGCGCCGCCGCCCGGCCCGCCGCCGGACGGCGTGCTGGACCGCGCCGCGGACAGCGCACGCGATGCGCTGAACCAGGACCAGCCCCAGGTGGCGGAGCGTCTTTACGCCCGCGCCCTGTCGCGGGCGCGGGAACGCGACGACGCCGCGGCGATCGATGCCATGGCCTTCGGCCAGGCCACCTCGGCGCTCGCGCATGGCGATGCCGCGGCGGCGTTGGCGGTGGCGCAGGAGGTCCGCGTGGGCCTCGCCCGGCGCGGCCGCGGCGCCTCTGCCGGGCTGCTGCTGGCGGAGGCGACGGCGCTGTTCCGGCTCGGCCGGGTGCCCCGGGCGGAGGCGCTGGCGCGCCAGGTGGCCGGGCGCGGCGCGGAGAATGCGGAGGCCGCTTTGCGCGCGCAGTTCCTGCTCGGCCTGATCGCCTCGCAGCGGCAGGATTTGCGCGGCGTCGTGGCCGCGCGTGCCGCCATCGGCGCCCCGGCGGATATCGCCTTCCGTGCCGATGCGGTGGAGCTGGAGGCCGCCGCCGCCCTGCTGCGTGGCGATGCCGCCACCGCCCGGATCCATGCCGTGACGGCGGCCGAGCTGCGCCGGCAGTCGCTGGACTATCGCGGCCTGTCCCGCGCCCTGGCGGCGGAGGGTGCGGCGCTGGAACGGCTGGGCCAGCCAGCCGCCGCGGCCGATGCCTACCTCCGCGCCGGGCGCGGCGCCGCCGAACGTGGCGAGGCCCCCGATGCGCGGCGCTGGCTCGGCGAGGCGGAGCGCCTGGCCGGCGCCGATGCCGGGCTGCGCGCCGCCATTCGCCAGGCCCGCGCCACCCGCGAGCGCTGAGCTTGCCCGCCCCTCGCGCAGTGCCGAGGATGGCGGCGTGGAGGACCGCATGAAGAAGCTGGTGAACGATCCGCGCCGTGTGGTGCGGGAGATGCTGGAAGGCCTGGCCGACCTCGACCCAGGCCTGGCGCTTCTCGATGCCGAGGATGTGGTGATCCGCGCCGGGCTGCCGGAGGCGGCGGGGCGTCCGGTCGCGGTGCTGTCCGGCGGCGGCAGCGGGCATGAACCGGCCCATGCCGGCTATGTCGGGGAGGGCATGCTGGCCGGCGCCATCGCCGGGGATGTCTTCACCTCGCCCTCCGTCGATGCCGTGGTGGCCGCGATCCGCGCGAGCGCCGGTCCGCGCGGGGCGTTGCTGGTGGTGAAGAACTACACCGGCGACCGGCTGAATTTCGGCCTCGCCGCGGCGCTGGCGACCGCCGAGGGCATCCCGACCGAGGTCGTGCTGGTCGCCGATGACGCGGCGCTGCGCGACACGGTGGAGCCCGGCCAGCGCCGCGGCATCGCCGGCACCGCGCTGGTCCACAAGGTGGCCGGCGCGGCGGCGGCGGCGGGCCTGGCGCTGGACGACGTGCGGGCGGAGGCGGCGGCGGCGGCATCCGCGGTGGTGTCCATGGGCGTGGCACTCGGCGCCTGCACGGTGCCGGCCGCTGGCACGCCCGGCTTCACGCTGGGCGTGGACGAGATGGAACTGGGCCTCGGCATCCATGGCGAGCAGGGCGTCCGCCGCAGCGCCATGGCGCCCGCCGATGCCATCGTCGGCACCATCCTGGACACGCTGGTGGCGGATGCCGGGCTGGGCGCGGGGGATGAGGTGGCGCTGCTGGTCAACGGGCTGGGCGGCACGCCGCCGATGGAGCTGGCCATCGTCGCCCGCGCCGCGCTGGCCGGGCTGCGCGCCCGCGGCATCGTGGTGCCGCGCGGCTGGGCGGGCAACTTCATGACGGCGCTGGAAATGACCGGCTGTTCGCTGAGCCTGATGCGGCTGGATGCGGCGCGGCTGGCGCGGCTGGATGCGCCCGCCTCGGCGCCGGCCTGGCCCGGCGGTGGCATGCTGGCGCCGCGCCAGGTGGTGTCGGCACCACCGGCGGAGGCCACGCCGCCCGCCGCCGCGCCCGGCCCGCTGGCCCCGGCGCTGCGCCATGCGGTGCTGGCCGTGGCGGCGGCGCTGGAGGCGGAGGAGCCGGCGCTGACGGCGCTCGACAGCCATGCGGGGGATGGCGACCTCGGCCTGTCCATGGCGCGCGGCGCGGCGGCGATCCGCGCCTTGCCGGAGGCCGCCTTCGCCACCCCGGCCAGCGCGCTCACCGCCATGGCGCAGGCGCTGCGGCGGGCCATCGCCGGCAGTTCCGGGCCGTTCTACGCCGCCGCGCTGCTGGCCGCGTCCCGGCGGCTGGACCAGCCCGCGCCAGGGCGCGCCGAGTGGGAAGCCGCCTTCAGCGCAGCGGTCGCGGCCATCGCGGAACTGGGTGGCGCCAGGCCGGGCGACCGCACCATGCTGGACGCCCTGCACCCGGCCGCCGAGGCCTTCGCCGCCGCGCGGCACCTGCCCGCCGGCGCGGCCTGGGATGCCGCGCTGGCCGCGGCGCTGGCAGGGCAGGAGGCGACGCGGACCATGCGCCCCCGGCTCGGCCGCGCCGCCTATCTCGGCGACCGGGCGCTGGGCCAGCCGGATGCGGGGCGGCGGCGGTGCTGGTCTGGATGCGGGCGGTCGGAACCAGCCTGGGGCGGTGATCGTCGGTCGCCGCCACTTCCGGTGGCGTGCGGTTGCCGCTAGGTCTCCGGCCTGATGACCATCGCCATTGATATCGGCCTGAGCGCCTCCGGCACCCCCGCCACCCTGGACCTCGAGGAACTGCTCTCCACCCGCCTGCTGGTGCAGGGCAATTCCGGCTCCGGCAAGTCGCATCTGCTGCGGCGGCTGCTGGAGCAGAGCGCGCCCTGGGTGCAGCAGGTGGTGGTGGACCCGGAGGGCGACTTCGTCTCCCTGGCCGACCGCCACGGGCACCTGGTTGTGGACGCCGCGGACCATACCGAGTCGGCCTTGCAGGTGGTGGCGGAACGGGTCCGGCGGCACCGCGTCTCCGTCGTGCTGAACCTGGAAAGCGTGGAGGTGGAGCAGCAGCTTCGCCTGGCGGCCGCCTTCCTCGGCGGGCTGTTCGACGTCGACCGGGATGCCTGGAACCCGGTGATGGTGGTGGTGGACGAGGCGCAGTTGTTCGCCCCCGCCGCGGCAAGCGAAACCTCCGACGAGGCCCGCCGCGCCGCGCTCGGCGCCATGACCAACCTGATGTGCCGTGGCCGCAAGCGCGGGCTGGCGGGCGTGATCGCGACGCAGCGCCTGGCCAAGCTGGCCAAGAACGTCGCGGCCGAAGCCTCCAACTTCATGATGGGCCGTACCTTCCTCGACATCGACATGGCCCGCGCGGCGGACCTGCTGGGGATGGAGCGCCGGCAGGCGGAGGTGTTCCGCGAGTTGGAGCGCGGGCATTTCGTGGCGCTCGGCCCGGCCCTGTCGCGCCGGCCGCTGCGGCTGCGCATCGGCGCGGTGGAAACCGGCTCGCGCAGCGCCGCGCCGAAGCTGGTGCCGCCGCCGCCGTTGGCCTCGGCGGCGGAAACGCGCGGGCTGATCCTGGCGGCCTCCGAGCCCGAGGCGATCCGCGTCCCGCGCCGCACCCCGCGCCCGCCGACGCCCGACATCCTGGCGCAGCTCGCCCAGCATCGCCCGGCCCTGCCGCAGGCCGAGCCGGTGGCGGCGCCGACGGCCGAGGAAAAGGCGGAACAGCGGCGCAGGCTGGCGGCTGTACTTCGGAAAGTGCTGGCGGAGCCTGACGCACCGTTCCGCCCGGCCAGCGTGCTGTACCAGGATTTCTTGGTGCGCTGCCGGATCGAGGAGGTTACGGGCCCCGCCATCGACATCCCCGCCTTCCGCCGCCTGCTGACCACGGCGCGCGCCGGCATCGGTGCCGAGGCCGCGGAGGGCAGCGACTGGGCACAGGCGGTGGCGCGGGCGGAGGCGCTGCCGGATGATGTGCAGGGCGTCTTCCTGCTGCTGGCCCGCGCCGCGCTGGAACGCCTGCCCTGTCCCTCCGACGCCACGCTGGCGCGCGCCTATGGCAGCCGGTCCATCGGCCGCGCCCGGCGGCTGCTGACCTACATGGAGGAACAGGGCGCGCTGGTGATCCGGGCGGAGCGTGGCGGGCGGCGCAGCGTGGTGCTGGTCGGGCTCGCCTGGGAAACCACGCCGGGCGACCCGAACGGGCCGGAGGAGGCCGTGACCGCGGCGGCCTGAGCCCCTATCTCGGAGGCATGACCGAGAACCCGCTGCTGACCCCCTGGACCACGCCCTTCGGCGTGCCGCCCTTCGACCTGATCCGCGCCGAGCATTTCGCCCCCGCCTTCGAGCAGGGCATGGCGGAACAGCGTGCGGAGATCGCCGCCATCGCCGCCGCGCCCTCCAGCTACGCCGATACGGTGGAGGCGCTGGAGCGCAGCGGCCGGACGCTGGACCGCGTGCGCTCCGTGTTCTTCAACCTGGTCTCCAGCCAGGCGACCGAGGCCCTGCAGGCAATCGAGCGCGACTACGCGCCGCGCCTGGCGCGCCACCGGGCGGAGGTCACGCTGGACCCCGGCCTGTTCGCCCGGGTGTCCGACCTGCTGGCGCGGCGGGAGGAGCTCGGCCTGGCGCCGGACCAGGACCGGCTGCTGGTGCGGCTGGAATCCGGCCTGCGCCGCAGCGGTGCCGCGCTGGATGCGGCGGGGCGGGAGCGGATGGCTTCGATCTCCACCCGGCTGGCGGTGCTGCACACGCAGTTCGGCCAGAACGTGCTGGCCGACGAGAATGAATGGCAGATGGCGCTGGCCGCCGATGACCTGGACGGCCTGCCGGACTTCGCCATCGAGGCGGCGCGGGAATCCGCGCGGGAACGCGGCGTGGAGGGCCACGTCGTCACCCTGTCGCGCTCCTCGATCGAGCCCTTCCTGACCTTCTCCACCCGCCGCGACCTGCGCGAGGCGGCCTGGCGCGCCTGGGTCGCCCGCGGCACCGGCACCCGCGACAACACGGTGCTGATCCGGGAAATCCTGGCGCTGCGGCGCGAACGAGCGCGGCTGCTCGGCCATGCGGATTACGCCGACTGGCGCCTGGCCGACAACATGGCGCGGCACCCGGAGGCCGCCGGCGCGCTGCTGCGCCAGGTCTGGGACCCCGCGAAGCGCCGCGCGGCGGCGGAGCGGGCGGAGCTGGAGGCGCTCGCAGGCCACGCCATCGCGCCCTGGGACTGGCGCCACTACGCCGAGCGGGTCCGCCGCGCGCGCCATGCGGTGGATGAGACGCTGACCAAGCCGTATTTTGCGCTGGAGGGCATGCTGGGCGCCGTCTTCGACACGGCGCGGCGGCTGTTCGGCGTGCGCTTCGTCGAGCGGCCCGACATTCCCGTCTACCACCCGGATGTCCGCGCCTTCGACATGCAGGACGAAGCCGGCGCGCATCGCGGCGTGTTCCTGCTCGACAGCTTTGCCCGCCCCGGCAAGAAGTCCGGCGCCTGGATGAGCAGTTTCCGCAGCGGCGAATCCCTCGACGGGCCGGTGACGCCGATCGTCGTCAACAACAACAACATCGCGAAATCCTCGCCCGCCTTGCTGTCCTTCGACGAGGCGCGGACGCTGTTCCACGAATTCGGCCACGCGCTGCACGGGCTGCTGAGCACCGCGAAGCATCCCTCCCAGTCCGGTACCGCCGTGCTGGCGGATTTCGTGGAGTTCCCGAGCCAGGTGCTGGAGCATTGGCTGGAAGTGCCGGAGATCCTGCGCGAACACGCCCGCCACCACGAGACCGGCGAGGCGCTGCCGGAGGCACTGCTGCAATCCATCCTCGCGGCGCGGCGCGAGGGCCAGGGCTTCGCCACCGTCGAATTCGTGTCCTCCGCGCTGATCGACCTCGCCCTGCACACGCATCCGGAGCCCGAGGCGCTGGACGTGGTGGCGTTCGAGCGGGAATTCCTCGCCGGGATCGACATGCCGGAGGCGATCGGCCTGCGCCACCGCCCGCCGCATTTCCAGCATCTGTTCGCCGGCGGCGGCTATGCCGCGGGCTACTACGCCTACATGTGGGCCGAGGTGCTGGATGCCGATGCCTTCGAGGCCTTCGAGGAAGCCGGCGACCCCTTCGACCCGGCGCTGTCGGCCCGGCTGAAGGACATCTACCAGGCTGGCGACACAAGGGACCCGATGGAGCTGTACATCGCCTTCCGCGGCCGCCCGCCGCAGGTGGATGCGCTGCTGCGGAACCGCGGGCTGCTGGAGGCGTAGCGCCAGGGCTTGCCGCCGTCGCCGCGCCGGGGTGATGGTGCGGCGACGGGAGACACACATGCAGATCCGCCGCGTGACCACGACACCCTTCGCCGACCAGAAGCCCGGGACCTCCGGCCTGCGCAAGAAGGTCACGGTCTTCCAGCAGCCGCACTATGTCGAGAACTTCGTCCAGGCGATCTTCGACACGCTGGGCGAGGCGCGCCAGGGCGCAACGCTGGTGGTCGGCGGCGACGGGCGCTTCCTGAACCGGGAGGTTGTGCAGACCACGCTGAGGGTCGCGGCTGCCAATGGCTTCGGGAAGGTCCTGGTGGGGCAGGGTGGGCTGCTGTCCACGCCGGCGGCGTCCAACCTCATCCGCATCTCGGGTGCCATCGGCGGCGTGGTGCTGTCGGCCAGCCACAATCCGGGCGGGCCGGATGGCGACTTCGGCATCAAGTTCAACGCGGCGAATGGCGGCCCGGCGCCGGAGGACGTCACCGGCGCCATCCATCGCCGCGCCAGTGCCATCACGGAATTTGCCGTGGTGGAGTCGCCGGACCTCGACCTGGATCGGCTGGGCGACACCCCGCTTGGCGACTGCGTGGTTTCCGTCCTGGATCCTGTCGCCGCCTACACCGCGATGATGCGCAAGCTGGTCGATTTCGATGCCCTGGCAAAAATGTTCCGCGGCGGCTTCCGCATGCAGTTCGACGCCATGTGTGCCGTCACCGGCCCCTATGCCCACGCCATCCTGGAAGGCGCGCTCGGCGCCGCGCCGGGCACGGTGCGGAACGGCACGCCGCTGCCGGATTTCGGCGGCCACCACCCGGATCCCAACCCGGTCCACGCCGCCGAGTTGATGCAGGCGATGCTGGGCGCCGATGCGCCGGATTTCGGCGCGGCCTCCGACGGCGACGGTGACCGCAACATGATCGTGGCGCCCGGCCTGTTCGTCACGCCCTCCGACAGCCTGGCGATCCTGGCGGCGCAGGCGCATCTGGCGCCGGGCTATGCGCGTGGCCTGGCCGGCGTCGCCCGGTCCATGCCGACTAGTCGCGCGGTGGACCGGGTGGCGAAGGCGCTCGGCATCGAATGCTACGAGACGCCGACGGGCTGGAAGTTCTTCGGCAACCTGCTCGATTCCGGCCGTATCACCCTGTGCGGCGAGGAATCGGCCGGCACCGGGTCCGACCATGTGCGGGAGAAGGATGGGCTCTGGGCCGTGCTGGTCTGGCTGAACATCCTGGCCGCGACAGGCCAGCGGGCGGATGTGATCGTCCGCGAACACTGGGCGCGCTTCGGCCGGGACTACTACACGCGGCACGACTACGAGGAAGTGGAATCGGACGCGGCGCAGGCGCTGATGCAGGCGCTGCGCGGGCGGCTGGCCACGCTGCCGGGCCAGCGCTTCGCCGGGCTCACGGTCTCCGCCGCCGACGACTTCGCCTATACCGATCCGGTCGATGGCTCCGTCACCGCAGCCCAGGGCGTCCGCATCCTGTTCGCCGAGGACGCGCGCGCCGTGTTCCGCCTGTCCGGCACCGGCACCGTCGGCGCCACACTGCGCGTCTACCTGGAGCGCTTCGAGCCCGACCCGGCCCGGCACGGGCTCGACACGGCCGAGGTGCTGGCGCCGGTCGTGCAGGCGGCTGGCGAGATCGCGGAGATCGCCCGCCACACCGGGCGCGACCAGCCCTCCGTCATCACCTAGGCAGCGCGTAGGCGATGACATGGTCCCCCGCGGTGGTGCCGAGCGAGCCATGCCCGCCCGCCACCACCAGCACATACTGCCGCCCATCGGCGCCGAGATAGGTCATCGGCGTCGCCTGGCCACCCGCGGGCAGGCGCTGTTCCCAGATCTGCCGGCCATCCGTCACGTCGTAGGCCCGCACATAGTCGTCGATGCTGCCGGACAGGAAGGCGACGCCGCCCGCCGTCAACAGTGGCCCGCCGAGGTTCGGCACGCCCATGCGGAACGGCAGCGGCAGCGGCGATGCGTCGCGCACCGTGCCGTTGCGGTGCTGCCAGGTGACCTGCCCCGTGGCCAGATCCACCCCCGCTACATAGCCCCAGGGCGGCTGCTGGCAGGGTAGGCCGAGCACCGAGTTGAACGGGTAGAGCTCCACCGCGAAGGGCGCGCCGAAATTCTCGTTCAGCGCCGGCAGGCTGCCCTGCGGCGGGTTGCCGCCCTGGACATACAGCGTCGTGTCATCGGCGCGCGGCACCAGCCGGGAGACGAAGGCGAGGTAGGCGGGTGTGGTGAAGGCGACCTGCCGCCGCGGATCGACGGCGATGCTGCCCCAGTTGAACACGCCGAAATTGCCCGGGTACACCAGCGAGCCCTGCTCGGAGGGCGGCGTGTAGCGACCCTCGTAGCGCAGCCGGCGCAGTTGGATGCGGCAGGCCAGCTGGTCGAACAGCGTCGCGCCCCACATGTCGGCGCCGGTCAGCGGCGGCGGGTTGAAGGACAGGGCCGAGACCGGCTGGGTCGGCGCCGCCTGGTCACCCTGCGCCGCGCCCTGCGGGGCCGGGACGTCCCGCACCGGCAGGATCGGCTCCCCGGTCTCGCGGTTGAGGACGTAGATGTCGCCCTGCTTGGTCGGCTGCACCAGGGCCGGCACCGTGCGACCCTCCAGGATCAGGTCGATGAGGCTCGGCTGGGATGGCACGTCATAGTCCCACAGGTCATGGTGCACGGTCTGGAACACCCAGCGCAGCCGCCCGGTCTCCAGCTCCAGCGCCACGACGGAGGAGGAGAAGCGCTCCACCTCCGCGCTGCGATTGCCGCCCCACTGGTCCGGCGGCTGGTTGCCGAGCGGGACGTAGACCAGGCCCAACGCCTCATCGACCGCGGAGATCGACCAGCTGTTCGGCGTGCTCGGCACATAGGTCTCGCCGGGCGGCAGCGGCGCAGTCTGGTCCGGGTTCCCGGGGTCCCAGTTCCACACCAGCGCGCCGGTTTCCGCATCGTAGGCGCGGATCACGCCGGAGGGTTCGGTGGTGGAGACGTTGTCCAGCACCGTGCCGCCGATGATCACCAGACGCTGCGTCGCCACGACGGGTGAGGTGGAGTAGTAGCCGCCCGCCCGGGCGTTCGGCATGTTGCGCCAGAGATTCACCTGGCCGCCTTCGCCGAAGCCGGTGCAGATGCCGCCGGTCTCCGGGTCCAGCGCCACCAGGCGCCCATCGGCGGTCGGCATGTACAGCTTGCGGGGGCAGTCGGCGATGGTCGCGTTGCCCTCCGCCGCCTGCGGCACCTCGACGGGCGCGGCCGCGGGGGATGCAGCGGGCGCGGGCGCGGGCGCATCGGCGCGGCGCTCATGGTAGGAAAGCCCGCGGCAGGTCAGGTGCTGCAGCGCCAGGTCGTCCCGCAGTTGCAGGTTGGTGCGCCAGATCTCGCGGCCGGTATCGGCGTCGAGCGCGATGACGCTCTGGTGCGGCGTGCACAGGAACAGGCGGTTGCCGATCTTCAACGGCGTTACCTGGAAGGTGGTCTCCACCGGCTCCCAGGGCCGCCCGCGGACATCGCCGGTGCGGTAGCTCCAGGCCTGTTCCAGCGCCGCGACGTTGACGGGCGTGATCTGGTCGAGCGGGGAGAAGCGCTGGCCGAGGCCGGTGCGGCCATAGGCATGCCATTCGCCGGGTGGGACAGTGTCCGGCGGCGGCGTGGCCGAGGCCTCGCGCAGCCGTCCCTCGATCCGGTGCGGGTCGTTGAGGATGGCGACGACGGCGACCACCAGCGCCACGCCGAGCACGCCGGCATTGGTCAGCAGGCCGCCGCGGCGCCCGTTGGTGTCGTTCAGACCACGCGTGACCCAGGGCGTCAGCAGCAGCAGGCCGAGCACGAAGATCAGCCCCCCGCGTGTCGCCAGCGGCCACCAGTCCAGCCCGGTTTCCCACAGCGCCCAGGCCAGCGTCGCCGCCGTCAGCAGCGCGTAGACCCACAGCGCCGCCGGGTTGCGCCGCCACAGCAGCCCGCCCGCGGCGAGCAGCGCCAGGCCCGACAGCGCGTAGTACCAGGACCCGCCGAGGGCGATGAGCCACGCACCGCCGCCAGCGAGTGCGATGCCCATCAGCAGCAGCAGAAAGCCCAGGATCAGTGGGCCGGAGGAGGAGCGGGCGGTCGGCATGATGGACCTCGCGCGGTGACCTGCCCGATGCAACGGGGGCCATCGCGCTTCGTTCCTCGCGGCTCGCGGACCCTCGGCGGCAATTTATTATTAGGCTTGAAACGGATTTCCGATGCCCGTAGCGTGAACCGAGGAGCGGTGTCTGGCGAAGACCAGTGCACAGCACGCAGGCCGATTGGCCGCGGCGCGCCGTTCCGGGGGTTTCCGCTGCAGCTTCTGGGAGTTCGTTGGGATGAAGATGAGTGTTTCGCTGCTCGTTGCGGCGGCGGCGACGTTTGGCATGGCCGCGACGGCCACCGCACAACAGACTTTGCAGCAGGTGCGCACGCGCGGCAGCCTGAACTGCCAGGTCGGCCTGCCGACGCCGGGCTTCTACGCCCTAGCCGCGAACGGCACCTGGTCCGGCATGGACGTGGATGTGTGCCGCGGTGTCGCCGCGGCGATCTTCGATGATCCCAGCAAGGTGCAGTACCAGTCGGTGACCTCGGCGGTGCGCTTCACCTCCATCGCCAATGGCGAGTCGGACGTGTTGTCCCGCACCACCACCTGGACCGCGGTGCGTGACGGCCAGCTCGGCCTCGAATTCGCCGGCGTGAACTTCTACGACGGCCAGGGCTTCGTGGTGCCCCGCGCCTCCAACATCACCTCCGCCCGCCAGCTCGATGGCGCGACGATCTGCGTGCTGACCGGCACGACGACGGAGCTGAACCTGGCGGACTACTTCCGCGCCAACAACATGCGCTTCACCGCGGTGACGAACGAGAACGTCAACGTGCTGGTCGAGACCTATCTCGGCGGCGGCTGCGATGCCTACACCAACGACAAGTCGGGCCTCGCCGCCCGCCGGTCCGCCTTCCCGACCCCGAACGACCACATGATCCTGCCGGAGACGATCTCCAAGGAGCCGCTCGGCCCGGTGGTGCGCCATGGCGACAACAACTGGGGCGACATCGTCCGCTGGGTGCTGTTCGGCATGATCGAGGCCGAGGAGATGGGCGTCACCTCCGCCAACGTCACGCAGATGCTGCAATCGCCGAACCCCGGCATCAAGCGGCTGCTGGGCGTGGAGGGCAATGTCGGCCAGGGCATGGGCCTGCCGAACGACTTCATGGTGCGGGTGCTGCGCCATGTCGGCAACTACGGCGAGATCTACGAGCGCAATGTCGGCGTCAACACGCCGATCGGCATCCCGCGCGAGCGCTCGCTGAACGCGCTGTGGACCAATGGCGGCATCCTCTACGCCATGCCGTTCCGCTGAGGCGTGGCCTGACAAGCTTCGCTCCGCCGAAGGTTGAACCGATCGGCCGGGCCGCGATGGGTTGAGGCCGGGGGCCACGCACAGGGCGTGGCCCGACCTGCGGCCGTCACGCGGCGTCGTGCCCCTGAACAGGGCCGCCCATGTCCCAGACGACTCTTCCCCGCCGCAACCCGACGCGTCCGCTATCACTCTCCCCCGGCGCGCTGCTGAACGATGCGACGGTGCGGGCGGTGCTGTACCAGGCCATCACCTTCATCTGCGTCGTCGGGCTGATCTGGTACCTCGTTTCCAACACGATCGAGAACATGGCGACGCGCGGCATGTCCGCGGGGTTCGACTTCCTCGACGTCTCGGCCGGCTTCAACATCGCCTTCACGCTGATCCCGTACCGGGAAGGCGACAGCTACTTCCGGGTGTTCCAGGTCGGCATCGCCAACACGCTGCTGGTCGCGATCATCGGCGCGGTCTTCGCCAGCGTGCTTGGCCTGGTCATGGGGCTGGCGCGACTTTCGACCAACTGGCTGATCCGCACGCTGGCGCGCTGGTACATCGAGATCCTGCGCAACACGCCGCTGCTGCTGCAGATCATCGCCTGGTATTTCGGCGTCTTCAACCTGCTGCCTTTGCCGCGCGCCAGCATCGACTGGGGCGGCGTGATGTACCTCAACAACCGCGGCGCCTATTTCCCGGCGCCGGTGGCGCAGGAAGGCTTCGGCCTGGTGCTTCTGGCGCTGGCGGCGGCCGTCGTGGGTGCGGTGGCGCTGCGCTTCTGGGCCCGCAAGCGGCTGCGGGAGACCGGGCGACCGTTTCCGGCAGGGCTGGTCGGCCTGGCGCTGGTTCTGCTGCTGCCGACACTGGTGTTCCTGGCGCTGGGCTCGCCGCTGGGCTGGAACTGGCCGGCGCTGCGCGGCTTCAACTTCGTCGGCGGCTTCTCGGTGCCGCCCGCCTTCTGCGCGCTGATCGTCGCGCTGTCGATCTACACATCGTGCTTCATCGCGGAGATCGTGCGCGCCGGCATCCAGTCCGTCGGCCACGGCCAGACGGAAGCGGCGCGGGCGCTCGGCGTGAAGCCCTCCCGCACCATGCGCTTCATCATCCTGCCGCAGGCGATGCGCGTCATCATCCCGCCACTGATCAGCCAGTATCTGAACCTGACGAAGAATTCCTCGCTGGCCATCGCGATCGGATTCCCGGATCTCGTCAGCGTCTGGATGAACACCTCGCTCAACCAGTCCGGCCGCGCCATTCCGATCGTCGCCATGACCATGGGCTTCTACTGCGCGGTCAGCCTTGCCGTGTCCTTCGTGCTGAACCTCTACAACCGCCGCATCCTGCTGAGGGAACGCTGATGTCGGATGCGCCATTGGTCTTCGCGCCGAAGCCCGCGGACCCGCCGCCGCCCTCCACCGTCGGGGTGGTCGGCTGGATGCGGGCGAATCTGTTCTCCAGCGTGCCCAACGCCATCCTGACCATCCTCGGCGCCTGGATCTTCTACGTCACCTTCCGCGCCATCATCGACTGGGCGCTGGTGAACGCGGTGTGGGAGGCGGAGAACCGCCGACAGTGCCTCGACATGGTCGGCCGTTCCGGCGCCTGCTGGCCGGGCGTCGCGCAGTGGATTCCGAACCTGATCTACGGGCTGTATCCGAAGGACCAGGTCTGGCGCATCAACACCGGCTTCCTGATCCTGCTGGCCTGGGCGGTGCCGCTGTGGCTGCCGCGCGTGCGCTCCAAGGTCGCGATCGGGCTGAGCCTGGTGCTGCTGTACCCCTTCCTCGCCTCCTACTTCTTCTTCGGCGGCACGCAGTCGCTGGTCTGGACGGCGTTGATCGCGCTGGGCGGCGCCGCCTTCCTGTGGGTCTGGCTGACCACGCTGGCGGAGATGCGCTTCGGCGTCGATTTCGGCGCCTTTGCCGCGCGGCTGGTGGGCAGTCCGTCGCAGACGGATGAGCAGGCGCGCCGGATCGGCCGGATGGCGTTGCTGGCGCTGTATGTGCTGGCCTTCGTCCTGGTCTCGCAACTCAGCTTCACCGAGGTGCCGACGCGGGTCTGGGGCGGGCTGTTCCTGACGCTGGTGATCTCCGGCATCGGCATCGCCTTCTCGCTGCCCGCGGGTATCCTGCTGGCGCTCGGCCGGCGCTCCACCATGCCGCTGATCCGGGTGTTCTGCGTCACCTTCATCGAGCTGTTCCGCTCCGTCCCGCTCATCACCATCCTGTTCATGTTCAACACCATGCTGCCGCTGTTCCTGCCGCAGGGGGTGGAGGTGAACCGGCTGCTGCGCGCCATCGTCGCCGTCTGCCTGTTCGCCGCCGCCTACATGGCGGAGATCGTGCGCGGCGGGCTGCAGGCGATCCCGAAGGGGCAGTACGAGGCGGCCGCCGCGATGGGTCTTGGCTTCTGGCAGTCCACCTCGCTGATCATCCTGCCGCAGGCACTGCGCATCATGATCCCGTCCATCGTCGGCAACTTCATCGGCCTGTTCAAGGACACCACGCTGGTCTCCATCATCGGCCTGTTCGACATGCTGAGCATGGCGCGCGCGGTGGGCGAGGATACCCGATGGCTCGGCCTGTTCATCGAGCCGTTCTTCTTCATCACCCTGATCTACTTCGTCTTCTGCTTCCTGATGTCGCAATACAGCCTGAACCTGGAACGCCGCCTCGGCGCCGGACAACGCCGATGAAGGCCGCGATCGAACTGGTCGGCGTCAGCAAGTGGTTCGGCACCTTCCAGGCTTTGAAGGGCATCGACCTGACGGTGGCGGAAGGCGAACGGGTGGTGGTCTGTGGCCCCTCCGGCTCCGGCAAATCCACCATGATCCGCTGCATGAACCAGCTGGAGCGGCACCAGAAGGGCGACATCCGCATCCACGGCCGCGCCTTCGGCGGCGATGCGAAGAACGACGCGGAAATCCTGCGCGAGACCGGGATGGTGTTCCAGTCCTTCAACCTGTTCCCGCACATGACGGTGCTGGAGAACTGCACCTTCGCCCTGACCTGGGTGAAGCAGATGCCGCAGGCGGAGGCCGAGGCGCTGGCCATGTCGCACCTGGAACGCGTCCGCATTCCGGAACAGGCACGCAAATATCCGCTGCAACTCTCCGGCGGCCAGCAGCAGCGCGTCGCCATCGCCCGCGCGCTGTGCATGGCGCCCCGCATCATGCTGTTCGACGAACCCACCAGCGCGCTCGATCCCGAAATGATCAAGGAGGTGCTGGACGTGATGATCGAACTCGCCGGCACCGGGATGACCATGGTGGTGGTCACGCATGAGATGGGCTTTGCGCGAACCGTGGCGGACCGGGTGGTGTTCATGGACCAGGGCGAGATCGTCGAGCAGGCGGCGCCCGAGGTGTTCTTCTCCGCCCCCCGCTACGACCGCACCAGGCTGTTCCTGAGCCAGATCCTCTGACCCCCGGGGGACTTGCCTTCGCGCCGCCGAGGGGGTTCTGCTAGACCCGAACCGCAGCACCCAGGCAGGACAGCGCAGATGCCCGAAGACACCACGGCCGATCCGGCCGCCACGGAGGACCTCTGGCGACTGCGCCGCAGCATCGACAACCTTGATACGGCCCTGGTCGCCCTGCTCGCCGAGCGGTTCCGGGTGACGCGGGAGGTCGGCCACCTCAAGGCCCGCCACCGCCTGCCGCCGGTGGACGTGGCGCGGGAGGAAGCGCAGGTGGCCCGGCTGCGGGAGATGGCCGGCCGCGCCGGGCTGGATGAGGATTTCGCCGAGGAGTTCATCCGCCGGGTGATGGCGGAGGTGGTCCGCCAGCACCGGCTCATTGCCGGCTCATGACGGGCTGACGCCCGTCGGGACTCAGGCGCCGGCGGCCCTCCGGGCCCTGGCGGCGCGGCACTGGCCGCGGCGCCGGTTCGGGCGCCCGGCCGCCCTTGGCGGCTGCGACAGCGTTCAGGGTGAGGCGGGCTGATCCACCCGCAGGTACCGATCCTCCAGCGCCCGCCAGGTGGCGTTGTCGAACAGCTCCCACAGCGCGCCATGGCTCAGCATCCGCCCGGACATGGCGTTCGAGCTGCCGGTGTCCTTCAGCGAGGCCAGCATCTCCAGCCCCGCCTTGGCGAACAGCCGCGTCAGCGCGTTGGGGTAGATCGCCAGCCGGAATCCCAGCTCCTGCAGGCGTTCGGCCGGCAGGATCGGCGTCTTGCCGCCCTCCACCATGTTGGCCAGCAGCGGCACCTCCGGGAAGGCCAGGCCGACCTCGGCCAGTTCTTCCTCGGATTGCGGGCTTTCGACGAAGATCACGTCGGCGCCGGCCGCGCGGTATTGCCGGGCGCGGCCGATGGCGGCGGCCAGGCCTTCCCCGGCGCGGGCATCGGTGCGGGCGATCACCACGAAATCCGGGTCCCGCCGCGCCTCCACCGCCGCACGGATGCGCATCTGCATGTCCGTGGCCGGGACCAGCTTGCGGCCCGGTTCATGGCCGCACTTCTTCGGCCATTCCTGGTCCTCGATCTGGATGGCGGAGACCCCGGCGCGTTCGTATTCGCGCACGGTTCGGATGACGTTCAGCGGGCCGCCATAGCCGGTGTCGCCATCGGCGATGACCGGGATGGAGACCACGTCGCAGATGCGGCGGATGCGGTCGATGATCTCACCGAAGGACAGCGCCGCCACGTCCGGCGCACCGAGCGCGCTCATCGAGATGCCGGCACCGGTGATGTAGAGCGCCGGGAAGCCGGCGGCCTCGACCAGCCGGGCGCCGACGCAGTCGAAGGCGCCGGGGGCGATGAACAGGTCGCGGCCGCCCAGAAGCTGGCGCAGGCGGCGGTTGCGGCCGGGCGAATCGGCGAAGCCGATCGGCAGGACGGGGCCTGAAGACGCAGGGGCTTCGGGCATCGGGCGGACCTCCGGGTTGTTGGCCGGGAGGCTATAGCAGGACCGGAGCACGGACGAGTCGGGGGCCGCCCTGGTCCACAACCAGAAGGAAGCCGCGCATGGCCGAACCGCATGATTTCAACAGCCTGCCGCCGGACCTGCCGGCCCCGCCCGATGACGGCGCCTGTGCGGGGTTGGCCGGGCGGCGCCTGCCGGCCTTGTCGTTGCCCTCCACCGCCGGCCGCATGGTGGCGCTGGACGCGCTGCCGAGGCCGCGCAGCGTGCTGTACTGCTACCCGATGACCGGCCGCCCGGGCGTGGCGCAGCCGGACGGTTGGGATGCCATCCCCGGCGCGCGCGGCTGCACCGTGCAGTCCTGCGGCTTCCGCGACCATGCGCGGGAGATGGCGGAGGCCGGCGCCACCGTCTTCGGGCTCAGCACCCAGGAAACGGCGTATCAGCAGGAGATGGCGGCCCGCCTGCACCTGCCCTTCGAGGTGCTGAGCGACCCGGACCTGCGCCTGGCCCGCGCCATCGGCCTGCCGAGCTTCGTGGCCGGCGGCCTGACGCTGTTGCGGCGGGTCACGCTGGTAATCCGCGACGGCGACCTGATCGAGAAGGTGTTCTACCCGGTCTTCCCGCCGGACCGCAGCGCGGCGGAGACGCTGACCTGGCTGCGGGCGAACCCGGCCTGAGCCGTTCAGGCGGCGGCGATGGCCGCCACCGCCTCCCGCGCCGCGCGCGTCACCCCGGCCAGCGTGGCGGAGGCGCCGCCGGTCCAGTCGCCATAGCCGAGCAGGAACAGGCGGGGCTCGGCCAGCGCCCGGCCGCCAGCGCCGACCCGCACCCGCCCATCCGGCTCCACCAGGCCGAGCGGCGCCAGGTGGCCGAGGGCCGGGCGGAAGCCGGTGCACCAGATGATGGCGTCGACCTGGAGGCGGCTGCCATCCGGCCAGATCGCCGCATCGGCCTCCAGCCGCGCGAAGGGCGGGCGGCTGGTCAGGATGCCGCGGCTGCGCGCCTCGACGACGGGCGGCACCATGACGATGTTGCCGAGGTCGCCCTGCGGCGGCGGTGGGCGGCCCTCGCGTTCGGCGATGATGCGGGCGGTGGCGCGGTCGAACAGGACGCGGCCATCGACGTCATCCGGCAGGAAGACCGGCGGGCGTTCGGTGACCCAGGTGGCGCGGGCGGCGTGGCGCGACACTTCCGCCAGGATCTGCGCGCCGGAATTGCCGCCGCCGACCACCAGCACGGACAGGCCGGCAAAATCCTGCGGCCGGCGGTAGCGGGCAGAATGAATCTGCGTGCCGGCGAAGTCCTTCGACATGGGCGGGATGAAAGGCGCGCTCCAGGTGCCGGTGGCGCTGATGACGGCACGCGCGGTCCAACGCGCGCCGTCCTCCGCCGCCACCACCAGACCCGCCTCGGCCCGCCGTACCGCCGCGACCCGCACCGGGCGCCGCACCGGCAGTTCGTAGCGCGCCTCATAGGCCGCGAGGTAGGCGATGACGGCGTCGCGGGCCGGAGACCCACCGCCGGAGGCCGGCGGCATCGGCCAGCCGGGCAGGGAGGAGTACTGCGCCGGGGAGAACAGCGTCAGCGAATCCCAAGCATGCCGCCAGGCGCCCCCCGGCGCCTCGCCGGCGTCGAGGATGACGAAGGACAGCTTCTGCCGCCGCAGGAAGTACCCGGCGGCAAGGCCGGCTTGTCCGGCGCCCACCACCACCACATCGAAGTCGTTCATGCCGTTGCCGGGAACCAGCGCCGGCCAAGCCGCAGCGCCACGCCGACCAGCAGGATCAGCACCGGCACCTCCACCAGCGGCCCGATCACCGTGGCGAAGGCGACGGGGGACGCGAGCCCGAAGGCGGCGATGGCGACCGCGATCGCAAGTTCGAAGTTGTTGGAGGCGGCGGTGAAGGCAATGGCGGTGGTGCGCGGATAATCCGCGTCGATCCACCGTCCCATGGCGAAGCTGACGACGAACATCACCACGAAGTAGATCGCCAGCGGCAGCGCGATGCGCAGCGCATCCAGCGGCAGCCGCACCACATCGCCGCCCTTCAGCGCGAACATGGCGAAGATCGTGAACAGCAGCGCCGCCAGCGTCACCGGCCCGATCCGCGGCAGGAACTTTTCAGCGTACCAGTCCTCGCCATGCCGGGCGACCAGCATGCGCCGAGTGAGGTATCCCGCGGCGAAGGGCACGCCGAGATACAGCAGCACGGCACCGGCGATGGTGGAAAACGCCACCTGCACCACCTGGCCCTCCAGCCCCACCAGGGGGGGCAGCACGGACAGGAAGAACCAGGCATAGGCGCCGAAGAACAGCAACTGGAAGACGCTGTTGAAGGCGACGAGTCCGGCGACGTACTGGTTGTCGCCGCGCGCCAACTGGTTCCAGACGATGACCATGGCGATGCAGCGCGCCAGGCCGATCAGGATCAGGCCCGTCATGTATTCGGGGTGGTCGGACAGAAAGATCACCGCCAGGGCGAACATCAGCACCGGCCCGATCACCCAGTTCTGCACCAGCGACAGCAGCAGCACGCGCCAGTCCCGGAACACCACCGGCAGCGCCTCATACCGCACGCGGGCGAGCGGCGGATACATCATCAGGATCAGGCCGATGGCGATCGGCAGGTTGGTGCCGCCGACCGAGGCGCCGTCCAGCAGAAGCGGCAGCGCCGGCAGCAGGTGCCCCGCGGCGATGCCCGCCGCCATGGCCGCGAAGATCCACAGCGTCAGATGCCGGTCGAGGAAGGACAGCCGCTGCATCGTCAAAGCACCTCGACCAGGGATTTGAGCCGCGCCAGGGCATCCCGCCCGAGCCGGTAGCAGATGCGCGGCCCATCCACCTCGCCCTCCACCAGCCCGGCCGCCTTCAGGATGCGGAGATGCTCGGAGACGGTGGATTGCGCGAGGTCGAGGTCGGCCACGATGTCGCAGCCGATGCAGGGGCGGCCGGCGGCCTCATGCCGCGCCAGCAGGCGCAGAACGCGGACGCGGCTGGGGTGGGACAGCGCCTTGGCCAGCGCGGCCAGGGCTTCGTCGGAGGCACTGGGTTCGTTCATCGTCGATGGACGATCTATCCCGGCGCATGGCAGGGTGCAAGCGGCTTGGCGATGGGGCGGCGCGATGGATTGGAAGACCGGCTGGCGATCCTTCTACTACCAGGGTGCCCCGCCCGCGCCGGACCCGGTGCTGGTCCCGGGCCGCGTCGGTCTGCTGGTGATCGACGTGCAGAACACCTACCTCGAACGTCCCGATCCTGCCGGCCTGTCCGGCGAGGAACTGGCGCGCTTCCATGCCTGGACGCCGTTCCACACGCGGATGCACGGCACCGTCCTGCCCGCCATCCAGCGCCTGCTGGCGCGCTTCCGTGCCGATGGCAACACAGTGTTCTTCGCCCGCATCGCCTGCCTGCGGCCGGATGGCGCGGACCGCTCGCTCAGCCAGAAGAAGCCCGGCTGGAACAACCTGCTGCTGCCGCATGACCGGCCGGACTCCGCCATCGTCGATGCCATCGCGCCGCTGCCCGGCGAGATCGTGGTGACCAAGACCACGGATTCCGCGCTGACCGGCACCAACCTCCGCCTGATCCTGGCGAACATGGGCATCACCCATGTGGTCTGCGCCGGCATCTTCACCGACCAGTGCGTCAGCTCCACGGTCCGCAGCCTCGCCGATGAGAGCTTCGACGTGATCGTGGTCGAGGATGCCTGCGCCGCCGGCAGCGAAGACCTGCACCTGCGCGAGCTGGAAATCCTCAACCGCATCTACTGCGAGGTGATGCGGGTGGACGACCTGCTCGGCTACCTGCCGGCCTGACGCGGCGCGGCTTCCGCCGGCACGGCGCGCAGCACCAGCAGCGCCAGGCAGGCGGACAGGCACAGGCCGGTGGTCAGCGTCAGCGCCGCCTGCACCCCGGCGCCTTCCAGCAGCAGCCCGAAGGCCAGCGGCGCCGCCGCCTGCAGCAGCCGCGCCGGCGCGCCGAGCAGCCCCTGCCGGGCCCCATATCCGACCGGCCCGAACACCGCGAGCGGCAGCGTGCCCTTGGCGATGGTCATCACGCCATTGCCCATGCCGTGCAGAACCGCGAAGGCGGCCGCCGCCGGCCCGCCGAAGACCAGCAGCGCGACGGCCCCCAGCGGATGCCCGAGCACCGCGATGCGCGCCGAGACCAGCGGGTGGAAGCGCCGCAGCAGCCCGAACTCCGCGACGCGCGCCGCCACCTGTGCCGGCCCGATCAGGGCGCCCGCCGCCACCGCCGCCGCCGCCGTGGCGCCCGCCGCCTGCAGCAGCGCCGGCAGATGCGCCGCCATGGCGCCGGCGATGAACCAGGTGGCGGCGAAGACGAAGGCGAGGAGCGGCATCGCCAGCCGGCTCGGCGCCGGCCCGGCCTCCTCCGCCAGCGCGGCCTTGCGTTCCGGCGGCGGCGCCGGCGGCACCAGCAGCCGGTTCAGCGGAAGGCCGACCAGCACATGCAGCGCCGCCCAGACGAGGCAGGCGCCGCGCCAGCCCACGGCCTCCAACAGCAGCGCCGAGAGCGGCCAGCCCACCGTGCTGGCGAAGCCCGCGATCAGCGTGATGCCGGTGATCGGCCCCCGCGCCGCGCGCCCATACAGCCCGGCCAGCGTGGCGAAGGCGGCATCGTACAGCCCCATCGCCATGCCGAGGCCGAGCACCATCCAGGCCGCCGCCATGCTCCACGGCCCCTGCGACAGGCCCAGGCCACAGAGTCCCGCGGCCAGCACCAGGTTGGACAGCGTCAGCACGCCGCGCCCGCCATGCAGGTCGATCGCCCGCCCCACCGCGGGTCCGGTCACGGCCAGCAGGATCAGCGCGGCGGAGAAGGCGCCGAACACCCAGGAGGTGGAGATGCCGAATTCCGCCGCCATCGGCGCCGCCAGGATCGCCGGCAGGTAGTAGGAGGACGCCCAGGCCAGCGTCTGCGCCGTGCCGAGCGCGAGGACGACGCGCCGGGACCCGGCGGGCGCCGCCTCGTTCATTTCGGCCCGCAGCAGGAGGCCGCCGGCGCCAGCTCCGGCTTCGGCGCGCAGCAGGCGCCCTGCGGCGTGGCCGGCGTGCAGCAGGCGGAGGCCGCTTCCGGCGCGCGGTCCGTGCTGCACACGCCGGTCTCCGGCAGCACCAACTCCACCCGCCGCGCGGCGGCGGCATCGCCGGCCAGGAAGGCGGCGATGCTGCGGACCTGTTCATGGCCCGTCGCCATCAGGAAGGTCGGCGCGCGGCCGTAGCTCTTCATGCCGGCGATGTAGAAGCCGGTTTCGGGATGGCGCAACTCGGCCTCCCCATGCGGCCGGACGGTGCCGCAGGAATGCAGGTTCGGGTCGATCAGCGGCGCCAGGGAAGGCGTCGCCTCCACGGCCGGGTCAAGGCCGAGCCGGACCTCCCGCAGGAAGGACAGGTCCGGCCGGAAGCCGGTGGCGACGATCATGCGGTCCACCCGCACGGTCGTCGCGCGCCCATCCTGCCGCCCCGTCACCGCCAGCGCGCCATCGGCCTCCGCAACCCGGTCCAGGCGGAACGGCGCCAACGCCGTCACCGCGCCCGATTCCACCAGCGCCTGCGCCCGCGCCCCGAGCGAGCCCCGCGCCGCCAGCCCATCCCGCGCGCCACCACCGAAATTCACCGCGCCGAGCGGCCGGCGGAACGCCCACAGGATGCGGGTGCCGCCGCCGAGCGCCGCCAGGTCCAGCACCGCATTCATGGCCGAATGCCCGGCGCCCACCACCAGCGTCGCCCGGCCTTCATAGGCCGCGCGGTCGGCGCCGAGCACGTCCGGGATGCCGGTGGCGATGCGCGCCGCCAGCGCCGCCTCGCCGGGCGCCGGCATTCCGTGGGCGCCGGCCGGGTTCGGGCTGCCCCAGGTGCCGGAACAGTCGATCACGGCCGAGGCCTCGATCTCCTCGATGCCGCCGGAGGTCTCGACCTGCACCACGAAGGGCGTGGCATCCCGGTCCGCCGAATCGCGCAGCCGCCCGAGGTCGCGCCGCGCCACGCCGATCACCTTCGCGGACAGCCTGATATCCGCCTCCAACGCCTGCGCGAGCGGCGCCAGGTACTGCGCGACCAGGTCGGCACCGGTCGGGTAGGCCTCGGGATCGGGCGCGATCCAGCCCCGGCTTTCCAGCAGGGTCCGCGCCGCCGCATCGACGTTGTAGCGCCAGGGCGAGAACATCCGCACATGGCCCCAGCCGAGCACCGAATGGCCGATGCGCGGCCCGGCCTCCAGCACCAGGGGCCGCAGGCCGCGGGCACGCAGATGGGCGGCGGCGGCCAGGCCGGTGGGACCGGCCCCGATGATGGCGATCATGCGTCTTCTCCTTCGCGCGCGCAGCAGCGGGGTTCGGGGTGGCCGAAGGCGCGGCCGGTGTCGGTCAGCGCGGCGGTGGCTTCCATCCAGGCGTCCAGCGCCACGGCGAAGGCGGCGCGGCCGGCCTCGGTCAGCGCATAGACCCGGCGCTGGCGGCCCTGCACCACCTCCTCCCGCACCGTGACGAAGCCACCGGCGGCGAAGTCGCGCAGCACCGGGTAGATGGTGCCCTCGGTGGGGGAACAGCAGCCGCCGGTCACGCGCTCCACCCGCCGGGCGATGTCGTAGCCATGCTGCGGGCCGTCATGCAGCACGCGCAGGATGAAGAATTTCGACAGCCCCATCTTGATGGTGCCCGCCCAGTAGTCGCGGGTGCCATAGTCGACGGGGGCGGGACGCGGGGCAGGCTGCATGGGGGGAGCTTATACCCCAACCTTCAATGCATCAACCCTCAATGTATCAGGCTGGCGCCACCACCGGCGGCAGCCGCCCGCGCCGCGCCGCCGCCATGCGCTCGAAGGTCAGGTACACCGCGGGCGTCGTGTACAGCGTCAGAAGCTGGGACAGGATCAGCCCGCCGATGATGGTGATGCCGAGCGGCTGGCGCAGTTCCGCCCCCGGGCCGGTGGCGATGGCCAGCGGGATGGCGCCGAACAGCGCGGCCAGCGTGGTCATCAGGATCGGCCGGAAGCGTTCGCGGCAGGCTTCCAGGATCGCCACCATGCCGCCCTCGCCGCCTTCACGCTCATGCGCCAGGGCGAAGTCCACCATCATGATGGCGTTCTTCTTCACGATGCCCATCAGCAGGATCACGCCGATCAGCGCGATGACGGTGAAGGGCGTGCCGGTGACCAGCAGCGCCAGAAGCGCGCCGATGCCCGCCGTCGGCAGCGTGGACAGGATGGTCAGCGGGTGGATCAGGCTTTCGTACAGCACGCCGAGCACGATGTAGATCGTGACCAGCGCCGCCAGGATCAGCAGCGGAAGCCCGCCAAGGAAGCTCTGGAAGGCGCGCGCATTGCCGGCGAATTCGCCGCGGATGCTGCCCGGCATCTGGATGTCCAGCACCGCCTGTTCCACCAGCGCCGTCGCGGCGCCAAGCTCCGTGCCCTCCGCCAGGCTGAAGCTGATGCTGGCCGCCGGGTACAGGCCCTGATGCGTGATGGAGCGCGGCGCCACGCCGCGTTCCAGCCGCACCATGGCGGCCAGCGGCACCGGCCCCTCGCGGCCCGGCACGAAGATGCCGGTGAGCTGGGAGGGGTCCTCCGTCAGCCGCGGGTCGATCTCCAGGATCACGCGGTACTGGTTGCGGGCGCGGTAGATGGTGGAGACCTGGCGCTGCGCGAAGGCGTTGTTCAGCGCGCCGCCAAGCGCCGAGATGGAAACCCCGAGCCGCGCCGCCGCGTCCCGGTCGATCACCAGGCGCGAGATCAGCCCGGTGCGTTCCTGGTCCGAGGACACGTCCGTGACCTGCGGCAGGGTGCGCAGCTGGTTCACCAGCCGCTCGCTCCAGGTGCCCAGCGCCTCCAGGTCCGGGGTCAGCAGGACGTATTGGTAGGAGGCGTTGCCCTGTCGCCCGCCGATGTTGATGTCCTGCTGCCCGCGCAGGAAGGTCTGCACGCCGGTGACGCGGGACAGCGGCGTGCGCAGCCGGTCGATGACCTGCGCCGCCGTCAGCCCGCCACGTGCCGCGCGCGGCTTCAGCCCGACCTGCAAGCGGATGCTGGCGGAGCCGAAGAAGCCGCCGCTGCCGAGCGAGGCGGAGACGCTTTCCACGGCCGGATCGGCGCGGATGATGTCCACGACCGAATCCTGGTAGCCGACCATCGCCTGGAACGAGGTATCCGGCTGCGCCACCGCCGAGCCCTGCACCAGGTTGGTGTCCTGGTCGGGGAAGAAGGCCTTCGGCACCTGCATGTAGAGCCACACCGTCAGCACGACGAGGCCGCAGGTGAACACCACCGTCAGCCGCCGCCAGCGCAGCACGGCGCCGAGGCTGCGCATGTAGCCCGCGACGAGCCCATCCATCATCGCCTCGAAGCCGCGACCGAAGCGACCCGGCGGCCGCGGCGCCGCGCTGCCCAGCAGCACCGCCAGCATCGGTGTCACGGTCAGCGAGACGACGGCGGAGATGGCGACGGCGATGGACAGCGTCGCGGCGAATTCGAAGAACAGCCGGCCGACCACGCCGCCCATGAACAGCAGCGGGATGAACACCGCGATGAGCGAGACGCTCATCGACACCACGGTGAAGCCGATCTGCCGCGCACCTTCCAGCGCCGCCTCGCGCGGCTTCATGCCGCGTTCGGTCATCCGCGCCATGTTCTCGATCATGATGATGGCGTCGTCGATGACGAAGCCGACCGAGATGGTCAGCGCCATCAGCGACAGGTTGTTCAGCGAGAACCCCACCAGCCACATCACCGCCAGCGTGCCGAGCAGCGACAGCGGGACGGAGACCGCGGTGGCGAAGATCACCGATTTCCGGCGCAGGAACACCGCCACCACCAGCACCACCAGGATGATGCTGATGAGCAGGGTGTGCTGCACCTCATCCACGCTGGCGCGGATCGTCTCCGACCGGTCGCGCATGATGGAGATGTCGATGCCGGCGGGAATCCACCTTTGCAGGTCGGGGATCAGCGTGCGGATGCCGTCCACCACCTCCAGCACGTTCGCATCGGCCTGCTTGTAGACCATCAGGATGACGGCGGGGCGGCCGTTGTAGGACCCCGCCTGCCGCCGGTCGCGTGGCCCCTGTTCCACGCGCGCCAGGCTGGACAGGCGCACGATGGCGCCATCCGCCTGCTTCACCACGATGTCGCCGAATTCCTCCGCCGTCGCCAGCCGGTCGTTCACCGTGATGGCGGCCGACTGGTGCTCACCCTCGATCAGGCCGGTCGCCTGGGTGACGTTGGCGGTGGTGATGGCGGTGCGGATCTGCTCCAGCGACACATTCGCGGCCGTCGCCGCCGCCGGGTCCACCGCGACGCGGATGGCGGGTTGCTCGGCGCCGGACAGGCTGACCTGCGCCGTGCCGTTCACCTGGGACAGCCGCGGCACCACCACGCTGTCGGCGGCGTCGTAGACCTCGCCGGCGGTGCGGGTTTCCGAGGTCATCACCAGGATCAGCACCGGCGCATCGCCGGGGTTCAGCTTGCGAAAACTGGGCGGGTTGGTCAGGCCCGAAGGCAGGTCGGCCTGTGCCGCGTTGATCGCCGCCTGCACGTCCCGCGCCGCGGATTCGATGGAGCGCGAAAGCTCGAACTGCACGATGATGCGGGTGCTGCCGAGCGAGGAGCTCGACGTCATCTCGCTGATGCCGGGGATCTCGCCCAGGCGGCGTTCCAGCGGTGCGGCGACGGAGGACGCCATGATGGCCGGGTCCGCGCCGGGCTGGCTCGCCGTCACCGCGATGGTCGGGAAATCCACCTTCGGCAGTGGCGCCACCGGCAGGTCGAAATAGGCGACGAGGCCGGTGAGCGCGAGGCCGATCGCCAGCAGGACCGTGCCGATGGGACGCGCGATGAAGGGGGCGGAGATCGACACGCTTCTATTCCGCCGGTGCCGGCGGCGGGGCGCTGCGGCCAAGCCGCGCGGCGCGGTCCCGAAGCTGTTCCATCGCCAGGTAGATCACCGGCGTGGTGTAGAGCGTGATGACCTGGCTCAGCAGCAGCCCGCCGATGACGGAGACGCCAAGCGGCAGCCGCAATTCGGACCCGGCGCCGCTGCCCAGCACCAGCGGCAGCGCGCCGAGCAGGGCCGCCATGGTCGTCATCATGATCGGCCGGAAGCGCAGCAGGCAGGCCTCCCGGATCGCATCGCGCGGCGACATGCCGTGGTCGCGCTGCGCCTCCAGCGCGAAGTCGATCATCATGATGGCGTTCTTCTTGACGATGCCCATCAGCAGCACGATGCCGATCAACGCCACCACCGACAGGTCCAGCCCGAACAGCCACAGCCCGAGCAGCGCGCCGATGCCGGCGGAGGGCAGGGTGGACAGGATGGTGATGGGGTGGATGACGCTTTCGTACAGCACACCCAGCACGATGTAGATGACGATGATCGCCGCCAGGATCAGCCAGCCCTGGCCGGCGAGCGACCGGGTGAATTCCGCCGCATCGCCGCCGAAGCTGCCGGAGATGGAATCCGGCATGCCAAGCTGGGCCTGCGCCAGCCGTATCGCCTCCAGCGCCGCACCCAGCGAGGCGCCGGGTGAAAGGTTGAAGCCGATGGTCACGGCGGGGAACTGGTCCTGCCGGGTGATGGTCAGCGGGCCGCGGCCGCGCGTGATGCTGGCGATCTCGGCCAGCGGGATCTGTGGCGCGATCGCCGTGCCCACCGCGGCGCCGGTGACGCGCAGCATGCCGATGGCGGCCGGGTCGCCGGCCTGCGCCGGGTCGGCTTCCAGCACCACGCGGTACTGGTTGTTCTGCGCGTAGATCGTCGAAATCTGGCGCTGGCCGAAGGCGTTGTACAGCGTGTCGTCCACCGCCTGCATGGTGACGCCGAGCCGCGCCGCGCGCTGCCGGTCCACATTCACCATCACCCGCAGCCCATCCTCCCGCTGGTCGCTGCCGACATCCCGCAGCGCGGGCTCGGCCCGCAGCGCCGCCACCAGGCGTGGCGCCCATTCGGACAACTGCGCCGCGTCGCTGTCCATCAGCGTGTACTGGTACTGCGTGGCCGATGGCCGCGTGCCGATCTGGATGTCCTGCACCGGTTGCAGATAGGTCTCGATGCCGGCGATGGCGGCCAGCCGCGGCGTCAGGCGCTGCATGATGGCGCTGACATCGTCGCTGCGTTCCGCCCGCGGCCGCAGCACAGCCGTGATCCGCCCGGTGTTCGACGCCGCGTTGATGGTGCCGGCGCCGGCGACGGAGGTGATGGCAACCACATCCGGGTCCTGCGCCACCACCTCCGCCACCTGGCGCTGCAGCTCCGACATGCGGCGGAAGGAGACATCCTGCGGCGCCTCCGTCGTCACGGTGATCAGCCCGGTATCCTGCAACGGCAGGAAGCCCTTGGGCATGAGGATGTAGAGGCCGACGGTGCCCGCGACGGTCAGCGTCGCCAGCACCAGCATCAGCCCCTCCCGCGCCAGCGCGCGGTCGAGCGTGCGGGCGTAGCCGCGGCGCAGCGACTCGAAGCCGCGCTCGAACAGGTCGGAGATGCGGCCGGGCTTGTCCTCGCCGTGCGGGCGAAGCAGCAGGCCGCACATCATCGGCGTCAGCGTCAGCGACACCACCATCGACACCAGGACGGAGACGGTCAGCACCATGGCGAATTCGCGGAACAACCGCCCGACAACGCCCTCCATGAACAGCAGCGGGATAAACACCGCGATCAGCGAAAGGGTGAGGGAGACGATGGTGAAGCCGATCTGCTTCGCGCCCTCATAGGCCGCGCGCAGCGGCTTCATCCCCTCCTCGATCATGCGGACGATGTTCTCGATCATGACGATCGCATCATCCACCACGAAGCCGGTCGCGATGGTCAGCGCCATCAGCGACAGATTGTCCATGGAGTATCCCAGCACCGACATGATGCCGAAGGTGCCGACGATGGACAGCGGCAGGGCGACGCCCGGGATCAGCGTGGCGCGCCAGGTCCGCAGGAACAGGAAGATCACCAGCACGACCAGCACCATCGAAAGCATCAGCGTCAGCTGCACCTCGTGCACCGAGGCGCGGATCGTCTCCGTCCGGTCCGCCACCACGGAAAGCCGCACGCCGGCGGGAAGCGCCCGTTGCAGACCCTCGAGCTGGCCGCGCAGCGCCTCCACAGTGGCGACGATGTTGGCGCCGGGCTGGCGCTGCACGTCGAGCAGCACGGCGGGACTGCCATTGTACCAGGCCGCCGTCAGCGTGTTCTCCAGATCCTCCACCGCCACGCCGACATCGCGCAGCCGCACCGGCGCATCCTCCCGCCAGGCGATGATGAGGTCCTCGAAGGCCGCGGGTGTCGAGATCTGGTCATTCGCCATGACGGCGGAGGATTGCTGCGGCCCGTCGATGGAGCCCTTCGCGCCGGCCACGTTGCCTGCGGTGACGGCGCTGCGCACCGCCTCCATCCCGATGCCATAGGCGGCCAGCCGGCGCGGATCGACCTGCAGGCGCACCGCCGGCCGCATGTTGCCCTGCACCGCGACGCGTCCGACGCCGCCGACCTGCGCCAGCCTTTGCGCCAGCAGCGTATCCACGATGTCCGACAGCCGCGCCACCGGCAGCGTGTCGGAGGTCAGCGCCAGGGTCAGGATCGGCGGGTCCGCCGGGTTCACCTTGGCGTAGGTCGGCGGGTAGGGCAGCGTATTGGGCAGCGTGCCGCGTGCCGCGTTGATCGCCGCCTGCACGTCCTGCGCCGCATCGTCGATGTCGCGGTCCAGGTTGAACTGCAGCGTGATGCGGCTGACCGAAGGCCCGCTGACGGACACCATCTCCGACAGCCCCGCGATCAGCGCGAGCTGCCGCTCCAGCGACGCCGTCACCAGCACCGCGACGGTGTCCGGCGAGGCACCGGGCAGTTGCGTCGTCACCTGGATGGTCGGGAAGTCGACCTCCGGCAGGGAGGACACCGGCAGTCGCATGTAGCCGTACAGCCCGGTCAGCAGCACCGCGACGGCCAGCAGGGCGGTCGCCACCGGTCGCGCGATGAAGGGGGCGGAGATGTTCACGGGCGCGGCGTGGGTTGCGCCGGGGTCTGGGCCGGGGTCGCCGCCACCGGCGCGCCGGCCGGCGGCCCGGCGCTCGGCGCCGCCCCGCCCGCGCCGGGCGGACGCCGCCGCTGCCGTGGCACGGCCACCGGCACCACCGGGTCCGCCACCTGCACCGCGCTGCCGCTCACCAGCCGCAGCGCACCGGAGGTCACCGCGCGCTCACCCGGCCGCATGCCCCGCAGCACCACCGCCTGTTGCCCGGCGATGGTGCCGAGCGTCACGGGCCGCTGTTCCACCGTGTTGTCGTCGCGGACGATGAAGGCGTAGGTGCCCTGCGGCCCGCGCTGGATGGCGACCAGCGGCAGCACCGTCACGTCCCGCAGCACCGCCACCTGGATGCGCGTGTTGACGAAGGCGCCGGGCCACAGGCGCTGGTCGTCGTTCGGGAAGGTCGCCTTCAGCTTGATGGTGCCGGTCGCCGCGTCCACCTGGTTGTCCAGCGTCACCAGCTGCCCGATGGGGTTCGGCGGCGGCGGGCTGCCATCCGGCCGCGGCGGCGCGGTTTCCGCCAGACGTGCCTCGACCTGCACCGGCCCTTCCTCCAGCGCCTGGATCACCTGCGGCAGGGTCTGCTGCGGCAGGGTGAAGGTGATGCTGATGGGCCGCAGCTGCGTCACCACCGCGATGCCGGTGGTGCTGCTGGATTGCACGAAATTGCCGAGATCCACCTGGCGCAGCCCGACGCGGCCATCGATGGGGGAGCGGATGGTGGTGTCGTCCAGCTTGGCCTGCGCATCGGCAATGGTCGCGTCGTCGAACTGCAACTGCGCTTCCAGCTGCGCCACCGTCGCGCGCTGCGTGTCCAGCACCTGCTGCGAGGTGCCGCTGCTGCGCGCCAGCGTGACGTAGCGTTGCAGGTCGCGCCGCGCATTCGCCAGCTGCGCATCCCGCTGCGCCCGCGTCGCCACCGCCTGGTCCAGCGCCGCCTGGTAGCTGCGCGGGTCGATGCGCACCAGCACGTCGCCCGCCTTCACCTCCTGCCCCTCCCGGAACACGATCTCGGTGATCCGGCCGGAGACCTGCGGCACCACGGTGACGGTGTTGGAGGCCTGCACGGTGCCGAGCGCATCCAGCAGGATCGGCAGGTCCTCCGTCGTCGCCGCCACCGCCGTCACCGGGATCGGCACGCGGCCGCCACGCGTCGGGCCGGTTGCCGCAGGCGGCGCCCCGCCGAACCAGCCCGAGCTCCAGCCATACCAGCCGCCGCCCGCCAGCAGCGCCAGCAGCAGCAGCCAGGGCCACAGCCGCCGGCGACGGCGCGGGGCTGTGGGCGTCGAGGCCTTCGGCGCCTCGGCGAGGGGCGGGCGGGGCAGGTCGTTCATCGCGGAATACTCGCTGATCCGCCGGGGCGGGCGGCAACCAGAGGTGGAGGCACCGAGGCCAGCGTCCAGCCGCCTCCCAGCGCCGTGAACAGCGCGCTGGCGGCCTGCAGCCGGTCCGTCTGCGCCTGTGCCACGGCGTTGCGGGCGCTGAACAGGCTGGACTGCACGTTCAGCACCGTCAGCAGATCCACGGTTCCGGCCTGCAACTGCGCCTCCGCGATGGCATAGGCGCGGCGCGCGGCGTCGGCCCGCACCCGTTGCAGGGCCAGCGCTTCCGTGGTGCGGCGCAGGGCGGACAGGCTGGTCTCGGTATCCTGCAGCGCGAACAGGATGGCGCGTCGGTATTCCGCCACAAGCTCCGCCTGCCGGGCGCTGAACTGGTCCACCTGGGCGCGCAGCGCGCCGGCATTGAAGATCGGCGCCGTGGCGCCGGCCGCCAGGTTGTAGACCACGGAGCCCGGCCGCAGCAGGGTCTCCAGCGCCACGCTCTGCAGCCCGCCGCCGCCGGTAAGCGCGATGGTCGGGAACAGGGCGGCGCGGGCGGCGGCGACATTCGCATTCGCCGCCAGCAGGTTGGCCTCCGCCAGTTGCACGTCCGGCCGGCGCGCCAGCACCTCGGCCGGCAGGCCCGGCGCGATTTCCGGCACGCGGATGTCATCCAGGCGCACCGCGCGGATGTCGATCTCCCCCGGCGCCACGCCGGTCAGCGTGCCAAGCGCGAAGCTGTTCTGTTCCGCCTGCTGTTGCAGCGGCGGGATGGCGGCGCGCTGCTGCGCCACCACGGTTTCCTGCTGCGCGATGTCGAGCCCGGTGGCGGTGCCGACCGCCAGCCGCTGGCGCAGGATGCCGAGGTTGCGGTTGGCCACTTCCAGGTTGCCGCGCTGGATCTCGAGCTGTTCCTGCGCGCCGAGCACGTTGAACAGCGCGTTGGCGACGGAAGCCTGGGTGGTCAGCGCGGTGACGCCGATGGCGTAGCGGGCGGCCACGGCGCTGGAGCGGGCGCTGTCCAGGATCGCCCGGTTGCGGCCCCAGAAATCTACCTCGTAGCTGGCGGAGAAGCCGCCGCCGAAGCTGTTGCCGGCGCTGCCGGCCGAGCCCGGGTTGCGGCTGGTGCTGCGCGACCGGCCGGCCGACAGGTCCGCATCCACCCGCGGCAGCAGCGCGGCGCCGGAAATCCGCACCTCCGCATCCGCCTGGCGCAGCCGCGCCACCGCCGCGGCGATGTCCAAATTCTCCGCCATGGCCGCGCGCATCAGCGCATCCAACTGCGGCGTGCCGAAGCCCTGCCACCAGGCGGCATCGGGCCAGCGCATCGCGGTGGGGGCCGGGCTGGCGTTGGCGGCGCGGAAGAATCCCGGGATGCGCAGGCCGGAGGCAGCCGGGTCGATCCGCGCGGCACAGCCCTGCGCCAGGCCGCCGGTGCCCAGCAGGGTGGCGGCGCGAAGGAAGCGGCGGCGGGCGGGAAGCGTCATGGATGCCAGGGTGAACCTCGTTTGCGGCGGCGCCGGGGCGTGCCACGGCCAGGCTGGTTGTGCGCCGGCCGCGCCGCCGCTGCCACCGCCGATTGGCTACGAAGCGTTGCGGTGCGTAAGCGACCGGGCCCGAATTTGAAGGAAACCTTAACACATCCGGCGCCGAACGGACGCCGCCGCGTAACAATTCGCGGATACGTGTCCGCCGTTCGAGACGGACCCGGTGCCCTGAACCCGGGCCCGCCCGGCCGCCGGCTGCCACGGAGCAAAACAGATGAGCCTGTCCACCACCCCGACCGCTGCGCTGAGCTTCGCGACCGCGGGCAGCCTGACCCTGGCCGGCGCGGAAATTTCCGCCTTCGATCCGGGCAGCGACCGGCTTTTCGTGACCTCCGGCGTCGGATTGCAGGTGGTGGACCTGTCCAACCCAGCCATGCCGGTCCTGATCGAGACCGTCGACTTCACCACGCTCGGCTTCGCCACCACGGACATCACCAGCGTCGCGGTGAAGAACGGCATCGTCGCCGTGGCGCTGCCGAATGCCGACAAGGCCCTGCCGGGCCAGGTGCTGTTCCTGGCCGCGAATGATCCGGGCGTCGTGATCGCCGCCGTCGAGGTCGGCGCCCTGCCGGACAGCCTGACCTTCACGCCGGACGGCACCCACCTGCTGGTCGCCAACGAGGGCGAGTTGAACGAGGACGGGACCGATGGCGATGGCAGCGTCACCCTGATCTATACCGGCGCCGGCCCGGGCCGCCTGGGACCGCCCATTACCGCCACCTTCGACGCCTTCGATGGGCAGGAGGATGCGCTGCGTGCCGCCGGCGTGCGCATCTTCGAGGGCCGGTCCGTGTCCCAGGACGTCGAGCCGGAATACATCGCCGTCTCCGCCGACAGCAGCAAGGCCATGATCACGCTGCAGGAAGCCAATGCGGTGGCGATCCTGGACATCGCCAGCGCGACCATCACCGCGATCGTGCCGCTCGGCTCAAAGGATTTCTCGAACCTGCTGGCCGATTTCAGCGACCGGGACGGGCCGGGCAACGACCCGCTGCCGGGCAATCTGGTGAACGCGCCGGTCTTCGGCCTGTACATGCCGGACGCGATCGACAGCTACGAAGCGAATGGCCAGACCTTCTACGTCATCGCCAATGAGGGCGACGACCGCGACGACTTCCTCGACCCCGGTGAGACGATCCGCGTCGGCAGCAATGCCTACGACCTCGATGACGCGACCTTCCCGAACGAGGCCTTCCTGAAGGACAGCGACAACCTCGGCCGCCTCACCGTCTCCAACGCCCCCGGCCTGCGTGGCGACACGGATGGCGATGGCGATATCGACCAGATCCTGATGTACGGCGCGCGATCCTTCTCCATCCTCGATGACCAGGGCAACATCGTCTTCGACAGCGCGGACCTGATCGAGCGCATCGTGGCGGAGCAGTTTCCCGCCCTGTTCGACGACGGCCGCAGCGACAACAAGGGGCCGGAGCCGGAGGGCATCGAGATCGGCGTCATCGACGGCAATACCTATGCCTTCGTCGCCCTCGAACGCTCCAACATGACGCTCGCCTTCGACGTGACGGACCCGGATGCCGTTACCTACACCGGCGCCATCCGCCGCGAGGGTGACGTCAGCCCGGAGGGCGTGCTGTTCATCCCGGCCGCGGAGTCGCCGACCGGCCAGGCGCTGTTCATCGCCAGCAACGAGGTCAGCAACACCATCTCCGTCTTCACGGTGGACCCGGCGCCCTTCACCCTGCAACTGCTGCACTTCGCCGATGCCGAGGCCGGGCTGCTGGCCGGGCGCACCGCGCCGAACCTGGCAGCCCTGGTCGATGCCTTCGACGGCAGCTACGCCAACACGCTGATCCTGGCCGGTGGCGACAACTTCATCCCCGGTCCCTTCCTGGCAGCCGGCACCGATGCCTCCGTCGCCGCCACCCACGGCCGCGGCAACAACCCCGGTGCCGCCGACATCGAGATCCACAACCGCATCGGCGTCGAGGCCTCGACCGTCGGCAACCATGAGTTCGACCTCGGCACCAACGCCTTCGCCGATGCGGTCAACGATGCCGCCTTCCCCTACCTGACCGCGAACCTGGACTTCTCCGGCGATGCCGGCATCTCCGGCCGCTATACCGAGACGGTGGGCGTCAACGGTCTGGAGAACGCGGCAGCCCTGGCCGGCCGCATCGTGCCCTCCGCCGTCGTGCAGAAGGGCGGCGAGGCGATCGGCCTGGTCGGCGTGACCACCCAGGTCCTGGAATCGATTTCCTCCACCGGCAATGTCGAGGTGAAGGGCTTCGCCGGCGACGGCACCGAGACCAACGACATGGCGCTGCTGGCGGCGCAGTTGCAGCCGGTGATCGACGACCTGATCGCGCAGGGCGTCAACAAGATCATCCTGATGTCGCACCTGCAGCAGATCCGGTTCGAGCAGGAACTGGCGACGCTGCTGACCGGCGTCGACATCATCCTCGCGGCCGGCTCCAACACCCGCCTTGGCGATGCCACCGATGTCGCGGTGGAATTCCCCGGCCACGCCGCCGACTTCGCCGGCACCTACCCGATCGTCACGCAGGGCGCCGATGGCGGCACCACGCTGATCGTCAACACCGACAACGAGTTCACCTATCTCGGCCGCCTGGTCGTCGATTTCGACGCCGAGGGCCGCATCATCCTGGACAGCCTGGACGAGGCCATCAACGGTGCCTATGCCGCGACCGACGCCAATGTCGCCGCCGCCTGGGGCGTGGCCGAGGCCGACCTCGCGACCACCGCCTTCGCCGCCGGCACCAAGCGCGCCGAGGTCGCTGAGATCACCGACGCCGTGCAGGCCGTGATCGCCGCCAAGGACGGCAACGTCTTCGGCTTCACCGATGTCTACCTCGAAGGCGAGCGCGACCAGGTGCGCAGCCAGGAAACCAACCTCGGCAACCTGACGGCGGATGCCAACCGCGAGGCGGCGGTCGAGGCGACCGGCGAGGCCTTCATGGTCTCGCTGAAGAATGGCGGCGGCATCCGCGCGCAGATCGGCGCGGTGGAGGTGGCCACCGGCGACAAGCTGCCGCCGATCGCCAACGCGGATGCGGGCAAGCCCGCCGGCGGCGTTTCCGAGCTCGACATCGAGAATGCGCTGCGCTTCGACAACAAGCTGATGGTGTCCGACACCACGGCGGAGGGCCTGAAGAACATCCTGGAATTCGCCGCAGGCATCCCGCAGGGCAATGGCGGCTATGCCCAGCTCGGCGGCGTGCGCTTCGCCTTCGATCCGGACAACGCGGCCGGCAGCCGGGTACAGAGCGTGGCGCTGATCGACCAGGCGGGCCAGGTGATCGCCCGCGTGGTGGAGGACGGCGTGGTGCTGGCCGATGCACCCGCCGTCATCAGCGTCGTCTCGCTGAACTTCCTGGCGAATGGCGGCGACGGCTACCCGGTGAAGGCCAACGGCTTCAACTTCCGCTACCTGCTGGAGGACGGCTCGCTCAGCGCCCCGGTGGATCCGACCGCGAGCTTCACCGCGGCCGACATCGTACCGGCCGGAACGCTGGGCGAGCAGAAGGCGCTGGAGGACTACCTGGCGCGCTACCACGCGACGCCGGAGACCGCCTTCGCCGAGGCCGACACGCCCGCCTCCGCCGATACCCGCATCCAGGACCTGAACCGCAAGGAATTCGACACCGTCTTCTTCGGCGGCACGATCCAGGACGGCGAGGGATCCGGCCGTATCCTCGGCACGGTCGGCGACGATGTCATCTTCGGCAACGGCGGCAACGACACGATGCTGGGCGGTGCCGGTGACGACACGCTGTTCGGCGGCGATGGCCAGGACCGCCTGGTTGGCGGTGCGGGTCGTGACGTCCTGCTGGCCGGGGACGGCAACGACCGCGTGCTGGGCGAAGATGGAGACGACCTGCTCGACGGCGCGGCCGGCGACGACCGCGTGGTCGGTGGCCTGGGGTCCGACACGGTGCTCGGCGGCACCGGGCGCGACACCATCGCCGGTGGGGATGGCAACGACATCCTCCAGGGCGGCGACGACAACGACCGGCTGTCGGGCGATGCCGGTGACGACACGCTGGAGGGTGGCCTGGGTGCGGACGTGCTGATCGGCGGCGCGGGCGTCGACATCTTCACCTTCAACGCCTTCGTCGAAAGCCTGCGCGACCAGGCCGACCGCATCCGCGACTTCAACGCGGCGGAGGGGGACCGCATCAGCTTCGCCGGCATCGATGCGGACCCGCTGGCGGATGGCGACCAGGCCTTCGCCTTCGTCGGCACCGGCGCCTTCCTGGACGGCGTCGCCTCCATCCGCGTGCATTACGGCGCGAACGGCACGGCGATCCAGGTCGACGCCGGCGATGGCGGCGCGCTCGAGATGGTGGTGCGGCTGGTCGGCCAGCCGGTGCTTCAGGCCAGCGACTTCATCCTCTGACCCAAGGCAGGGCGGCGCGCCCCAGGGCGCGTCGCCGCGCTCGCTTCAGGCCAGCTTCTCGGTCGAGACCTCGTGCGTCGCACGTCCGGTTCCGGCGAAGCTGGTGATGTTGGCGATCGTCGTCTCGGCGATCGCCGTCAGCGCCTCGGTCGTGAAGAAGGCCTGGTGCGCCGTGACCAGCACGTTGGGGAAGGTCAGCAGCCGGGCGAAGATGTCGTCCTGCAGCATCTGGCCGGACAGGTCCTCGAAGAACAGGTCGGCCTCCTCCTCATACACGTCGAGGCCGAGCAGCCCGATCCGGCCGGATTTCAGCCCGGCGATGGTGGCGCGCGTGTCGACGATGGCGCCGCGGCTGGTGTTGATGAGCATGGCGCCGCGCCGCATCCGCGCCACCGCCGCGTCGTCGATCAGGTGCCGCGTCGCGGGCGTCAGCGGGCAGTGCAGGGTGACGATGTCGGCGCGCGCCAGCAGGTCGTCCATGGAGAGGTATTCGAGCCCCATCGCACGCCCCTCCTCGGACGGGAAGGGGTCGTGCGCCACCACCGTGCAGCCGAAGCCGCGCATGATCCGCGCCACCGCCAGGCCGATCCGCCCGGTGCCGACCACGCCGACCGTGCGTCCATGCATGTCGAAGCCGAGCAACCCATCCAGCGCGAAGTTCCCCTCCCGCACCCGGTTGTAGGCGCGGTGGATGCGGCGGTTCAGCGACAGCATCATCGCCACGGTGTGCTCCGCCACCGATTCCGGCGAATAGGCCGGCACCCGCGCCACGGTCAGCCCCAGCCGCCGCGCCGCCACCAGGTCCACGTTGTTGAAGCCGGCCGAGCGCAGCGCCAGCAGCCGGATGCCCATGCCGGCGAAGGCTTCCAGCACCGGCGCGTCGACATGGTCGTTGACGAAGGCGCAGACCGCCTCCGCCCCCTTGGCCAGCCCCGCGGTTTCCGCCGAGAGCCGCGCCTCCAGGAAGACCAGGCGGTGCCGCCCGCCATCCGCCGCGTTGGCGGCCTCCAGGAACTGCCGGTCATAGGGCTTGGTGCTGAACACGACGACATGCATGGGCGGGTTGTTCCTCAGGCCCTGGGTTGCCGCACCATCAGCACGTCGCTGGGCAGGCAGGCCAGCAGGCGCTTCGCCACGCTGCCGACCAGGAACCCTGCCAGCCCGCTGCGGCCCTGGGTGCCGAGGACGGTCAGGTTGACCTCGCGGTCCGCGACGTACCGCGCCAGTTGGGCATCCGCCGGCCCGTATTTCAGCATGAACTGGATTCGCGCCCGCGCCGCTTCCGGCACGGTGGCGAGGAAATCCTCCTGGTCCGTCGCGGCCAGTTGCCGCATCTCCGCCATATGGGCATCGCGGCCAAGGATGCCCTCGAACGGGATCTGGAAGGCGTGGAACAGCGTGACCGCCGCCTCCGGCAGCCAGGCCAGGGCGCAGTCGAGCGCGTGGCGCGAGGTGGGCGAGAAATCCGTGGCGACCACCACCTCCCCATAGTCGCGCCGGGCGCGGCGCTTCACCACCAGCACCGGCACCGGCGATTGCTGCACCAGGTGCTCGACGATGCGGCCGACCGCCGCGCGCCCCATCATCTCGTCGCGCGCCACGCCGGTGACGATCAACTGGCAGTCGAGCGCGGCGGCCTGCCGCAGGATCGCCTCGGCCGGCTCGCCGCGTTCGATCACCACCTCGCCGAGCGTGCCCTGCAGGTCGGCGCGGATATGACGCTCGGCCGCCTGCACCGCCTCCGACTGGCTGCGGCGCCAGGAGGGCACCTCCGGCGGCTCCTTGCCCGGGATCACATTCAGCAGGTGCAGCGTGGCGCCCCAATCCTCGGCCAGCCGCGCGGCGCGGTCCTGCGCCCGGTCGCAGCGGCTGCTCAGGTCGGTGGCGAGCAGGATGCGCTTCGGCGTGCCGTTCTGCCAGGCCGGGTCGGTTCGGGTTGCGCTCATCGGCGGAACTCCCTCAAGTCGGTTTGTCGTGCCGGGGCGTCGCCCCGGATGGATCAGCTAACGCGCATGGAGCCGATCGACATTGACTAAAATCAATCTTCTAGAAATATTTAGATGGCATCCAGGAATGTTTCGTCTCGTGTCCAGAGGTTTGGCATGACCGCCCTGGCCGCGCTGCTCCCGATCCTGCTGATCATCCTGATGATGGTCGGCGCCGGGCGTGGCGCGGTGGCCGCCGGGCTCGCGGGCCTGGGCGTCGCGCTGCCGGTGGCGCTGCTGGTGTTCGGCTGGCAGGGGCCGGCGGCGGCGGGCGGCGCCGGCGGGGCGCTGGCCGGCGTCACGGCCGAGGCCGGATTCTCCGCCCTCACCATCCTGTGGATCATCCTGCCGGCGCTGTGGCTGCACGAACTGCAACTGGCCTCCGGCGCCACCGAGACGCTGCGCCGGGCGCTCACCAGCCTGTCGCCGGACCGGCGGGTGACGGCGTTGCTGGTCGCCTGGTTCTTCGCGCTGTTCTCCGAAGGTGCGGCCGGCTTCGGCACGCCGGTGGTGCTGGCGGCGCCGATCCTGGTGGGCCTGGGCTTCGGTCCGGCGCAGGCGGTGGCACTGGCGCTGGTCGGCCACGCGGTGGGGGTTTCCTTCGGCGCCGTCGGCACCCCGGTGGTGCCGCAGGTGGCGGCGAGCGGGCTGGACCCGCTGGCGCTGTCCGGCGCCACGGCGCTGCTGCACGCCGCCTGCGGCTGGACCATGGCCCTGTTCGTAAATCGCCTGGCGGGCGAGGGCCTCAACGGCGAAGGGCCGGCGGCGCGGGGCGGCTGGGGCACGGCCCTGTTGGCCGCCGTCGCCTTCCTGGTGCCGTTCGTCGCCATCGCCATCTGGGTGGGGCCGGAACTGCCGACGCTCGGCGGTGCGCTGATCGGCGGCGTCGTCTTCGCGCTGGCGGTTTCCCGCCGCGGTGCGCCCCGGGCCGGGGCCGAGCCCGGACCCTCCGGCCGCGCCGTGCTGGCCGCGGCGCTGCCCTACCTGCTGCTGCTCGCCCTGATCCTGGCGACACGCCTGCTGCCGCCGGTGCGGGAGGCGCTGGGCCACCTGGCGCTGGACTGGTCCCTGGCCGAGGGCGCCTTCAGCGGCAGCCTGCTGCCGCTGTACCACCCGGGCACGCTGCTGCTGGCCAGCCTGCTGCTGGCGGCGGGGCTGCGCCGCACCGGGTGGGAGGTGCTGGGTGCCGCCGCGGGCCGGGCGCTGGCGCGGCTGCCGCCGGTGTTCCTGGCGCTGCTGCTGATGCTCGCCCTGGCGCGGCTGATGGTGCATTCCGGCATGGTCGCGGCGCTGGCCGAGGCGGCGGCGGCCATTGCCGGGCAGGGCTGGCCCGCCTTCGCGGCCGCCACCGGCGCGCTCGGCACCTTCGTCACCGGGTCGGCCACCGCCTCCAACATCCTGCTGTCCGACTTCCAGCTGGCCACCGCCGCGGCGCTGTCGCTGCCGGCGCTGCCGCTGCTGGCGGCGCAGGGGTTCGGCGCCGCGGTCGGCAACATCATCTGCCCGCACAACATCGTGGCCGGCGGCGCCACGGTCGGGCTCGGCGGCCGGGAAGGGGAGGTGATGCGGCGCACCCTGCCGGCCTGCGCGCTGTACGCCGCGCTCGGCGGCGCGGCGACGTTGGCGGCGGTGGCCTTGTGGTGATGGACCCCACCTCGCGCGCCCGCGCCGCTTCTGGCACCCTGGCACCATCATGCCCGACACCCCGACGATCATCACCCTGACCGCCAACCCCTCCGTCGACCTCGCCTGCGAGGCCGAGGCGGTGCGCCCCGTGCGCAAGATCCGCACGACGAATGAGCGGTTCGACCCCGGCGGCGGCGGCGTCAACGTCGCCCGCGTGGTGCGCGAGCTGGGCGGGCAGGCGCTGGCGGTGCTGCTGGCCGGCGGCGTCACCGGGCGGCTGATCGAGGAGCTGGTCGATGCCGCCGGCATCCCGCGCCGCAGCGTCCCGATCGCGGGCCGCACCCGCATCAGCCAGATCGTGCAGGACCTGTCGAGCGGCCTGGAATACCGCTTCGTCCCGGAAGGCCCCGAAATCGCTCCGGCCGAGACTTCGGCGGCGCTGGAGCTTCTGGCCCGCGAAGCCGGCGCATGGCTGGTGCTCAGCGGCAGCCTGGCGCGCGGCATGCCGGTGGATTTCTTCGCCACCGCCGCAGGCCAGGCCCCCGCCCGCGGCCAGCGCGTGGTGGTGGACAGCTCCGGCGCCCCCTTGCGCGCCGCCATCGAAGCCGGTGGGCTGGAGCTGGTGAAGCCGAGCCTCGGCGAGTTCGAGGCGCTGGTCGGCCGCAAGCTGCCCGAGGCGGCGGACCAGGACGCCGCGGTGCTCGCCCTCGCGCGGTCCGGCGCGGTGAAGCTGGTGGCGCTGACGCTCGGCCATCGCGGCGCCGTGCTGGCGAATGCCGAGCGGGTCTGGCGGCTGCCGGCGCCCGACGTGCCGGTGCGCGGCGCGGCCGGGGCGGGGGACAGCTTCGTCGCCGCCATGACCCTGTCCCTGGCCCGCGGCGAGGCGCCGGCCGAGGCCTTTGCCTGGGGCAGCGCCGCCGGCGGTGCCACCGTGGCGCAGCCCGGCACGGCTCATGCGAAGCGGGCGGAGGTGGAGGCGCTGTACCGCCAGATGCGCCGGCTGCTGTAGCTCAGCCCTCCTTCGGCCCGGCGCCCGGCGGCTGGCCGACATGGGTCTCGCTGCCCGCGCGCCAGCGATGGGTGGAGGCGCCGAAGGCCACCATCCTGCCGGCCTCGTCGAACACTTCCGTGCGGACGAAGAAGATGTTGCGGCCGCGCTGCGCCACCTTGGCCTCCGCGACCAGGCGCCCGGCCTTCACCTGGCCGGTGAAGCGGCAATCCAGGTCCAGCGTCACCGCCTTGCGGACATGGCCGGGCACGCTGCACCACAGGCCGGAATAGCCGGCCGCCTGGTCGATCATGGACAGGATCAGCCCGCCATGGACGATGCCGGAGCGGTTGCGGTGCTGGTCCCCCACCGTGCAGGCCAGCCGCGCCAGCCCCTCCTCCCACTGCACCAGGGTCAGGCCGAGCAGCGCGTGGTAGGGTGCGCCGCCAGGGTCGAGGTCGGTAGCCGGGGAGGGATCGGATTGGGTCATGCCACCTCCGTTGCAGCGCGCCGCCGCCGCGGTCAATCCTGCCCCGCACTGCGAGGAGCGCCCCATGCCTGTCCCTGACCGGGTCGAGATCGACGAAGCCGGCGACGTGGTGCTGTCCGCCGAACAGGCCGCGGGCCTGCTCGGGGTGGCGCTGGAGGATTTCCTGGCGGATCTGCGCGCCGGCCATGTCTATTCGGTGATCGAGCGAGGGGAGGGCGCGGATGCCGGGCGAATCCGCCTGACTTTGCACCGCCGCTCCACCCGCCGCCGCCTGGTGGTGGAGGCGGCGACGGGCCGGGTCCTGGAGACGGACCCGTCCGACGAGGCATGAACCCGCGCCCGGTCCGCCAAAAAAAAGGCCGCCAACCCGTTGGGGTAGCGGCCTAAGTCAAACAGGGAGGCTTCACGTCTGGGAGACGAAGGGGTTCAGGGCTCGCCCTGAATGACCCTGATCCAGCGTCGCCGCCGGAACACCCCAAATATAGTCGCCCGCGCGACCTTCGGTTGAGTGAATTGGCGCTACCCGATATGCGGGAAATGCATGGAGCCAGATTTGCTACTCAAAAATGACAGGACTGCGGCGTTTCGCGACGCGCTCTCAGCTCGCCGCCTGCATTCTTGCAGGAAGCGCAAGTTCCGAGACGAGGAAGTCGCGGAACACCGCCACCCGCTTTGAGTGCCGCAGTTCCTCCGGATAGACGAAATAGGCCTCGATCCGCGGCGCCTTGAGGTCCGGCAGCACCTGCACCAGCCCATCCAGTTCCTCGCCCATGTAGTCGGGCAGGGCCGCGATGCCGAGGCCGCTGCGCACGGCGGCCAGGATGCCCGGAAGGCTGTTCATCTCCAGCACCGCGCGGCGCGTGGAACCCGGCCGGCGCCCGGCTTCCTGCAGCCAGTTCACGCTTTCGACCGGGGGTCGGTAGTCGCCATAGACGATCATCCGGTGGGCATCGAGGTCCTCGGCCCGCATCGGCATCCCGGCGGTCTTCAGGTAGTCCGGGGAGCCACAGACGCGCCAGCCGAAGGTGCCGAGGTTGCGCTGGATCAGGTCCGGCTGGCGCGGCGGATGCAGGCGGATGGCGACATCCGCTTCCCGCATCGCGAGGTCCAGATCGGCATCGTCCAGCACCACGGTCAGCGTCACGTCGGGGTGCAGCGCCATGAAGCGGCGCAGGCGGGGGGCCAGCCAGACGCTGCCGAAGCCGGTGGTGGTGGTGACCTTCAGCCGGCCGGTCGGCCGTTCCCGGCTTTCGGTCAGCAGCGCCTCGGTCATCGCCAGCTTGGCGAAAACCTCCCGCACCGCGCGGTTCAGCGTCTCCCCCTGCTCGGTGAGGATCAGCCCGCGCGCGTGGCGGTGGAACAGGGGGACGGAAAGCGCTTCCTCCAGCGCCTGGATCTGGCGTGAGACGGCGGATTGCGACAGATTCAGCGTCTCGCCGGCATGGGTGAAGGACCCCGCCTCGGCGACCGCATGGAAAACCCGCAGCTTGTCCCAATCCAGCGGCATGCCCGCGGTGATTCCCTGCTTTGACGTCATGGCAAGCTGCCACGCAACCCGTCGGCCTGGGTAGCATGACAATGCGGCATCGCGCGTTTTTTTCCCGGCGCGACCCCCCGCAAAGCGAAGTTTTTCGCGATCAGGCGGCTGCGACGTCCACCGCAGGCAGGTGCGCCAGGAATTTCTCGGCCTCCAGCGCCGCCATGCAGCCGGTGCCGGCCGCGGTGACCGCCTGGCGGAACACCTTGTCCTGCACGTCGCCGGCCGCGAAGACACCGGGCAGGCTGGTCTGCGTGGTGCCGGGGGTGGTGCGGATGTAGCCATCCTCATCCATGGCGATCTGGCCGCGGAACAGGGCGGTGGCCGGGTCGTGGCCGATGGCGACGAACAGGCCATGCACCGGCAATTCGGTGCGCGCCCCGGTCTTCAGGTTGCGCAGCGCCAGGCCACGGGCCACCGGCACCCGGCCGCTGTCATCCGCCAGCACCTGCTCCACCGCCGTATCCCAGATGACGGAGACGTTAGGCCGCTCGAACAGCCGGTGCTGCAGGATCTTCTCGGACCGCAGGCTGTCGCGGCGGTGGATCAGCGTGACGTGCCGCGCCAGGTTGGACAGGTACAGCGCCTCCTCCGTCGCCGAATTGCCGCCGCCGACCACGGCGACATCTTTTCCGCGATAGAAGAAGCCGTCGCAGGTGGCGCAGGCGGAGACGCCGAAGCCGGACAATTCCTTCTCGCCGGGGATGTTCAGCCAGCGCGCCTGCGCGCCCGTGGCGATCACCAGGGATTCGGCCTCGTACACGTCGCCCGAATCGCCCGTGGCGAGGAACGGCCGGCGCCCGAGATCGACGGAGGTGATCACGTCCTGCACCACCTCCGCGCCCACATGGGTGGCCTGCGCCTGCATCTGGTCCATCAGCCAGGGGCCCTGGATCGGCTCGGCAAAACCCGGAAAATTCTCGACCTCCGTCGTGATGGTCAACTGGCCGCCCGGCTGCAGCCCGGCCACCACCATCGGCTTCAGCCCGGCGCGGGCGGCGTAGATGGCGGCGGTGTAGCCGGCGGGGCCGGCGCCGAGGATGAGCAGGCGGGTGCGGCGGGTTTGGGACACGGGCTTCGATCCGGCAGAAATGAACCTTCCTGGTCCATATCGGCCGCCGGGCCCCGCGGCTCAAGCCCGGCGTGGCGTGCCTGCGGCGTCGGAGTGGATTCGTCGGCCCGCGTCTTGTAGATCGCCGAGGCCGAAAGGATATTGCGTCGCGCACGCCGAATGGGACACGCCAGCATCGCCATGACCGAACCACCCGCCCCGGACATCGACGAGGTCGACCGCCACATCCTGGCGGAGCTCCAGGCCGATGGCCGGATGACCAATGTCGAACTCGCCCGCCGCGTCGGCCTTTCCGCCCCGCCCTGCCTGCGCCGGGTGCGGCGGCTGGAGGAACAGGGCGTGATCCGCGGCTACCACGCCGATCTCGACCCGCAGGTGCTGGGCTGGGAGATCACCTTCTTCGCCCTGGTCGGCCTGGAAACCCAGAAGCAGGCGGTCCTCCAGGCCTTCGAGGCGATGGTCTGCGAATGGCCGGAGGTGCGCGAATGCCACATGATCCGCGGCGGCGGCGACTTCATGCTGCGCCTGGTGGCGCGCGACACCGCGCATGAGAACGCCCTGACCTCCCGCCTCACCGGCGCTGCCAGCGTGCTGCGGGTGCAGACCTTGCAGACCATCCGCACCACCAAGGATGAAAGCGGCGTGCCGGTGGAGGGCGTGCCGGCTTGACGCTGCGGGCTGCCCTTCTGCTGGCCGGCCTGCTGTGGCCCATGTTGGTTTGGCCCGGCGTGGCGGCGGCTGTCGAGCCGCCTGCGTTGGCGTCCTGCCCGCCCGGGCTGCCGGCCACCACGCAATGCTGGCGCGGCCGGGACGCCAACGGCGCCTTCCTGCTGCTGGCGCGGCCGGAAAACTGGCATGGCGGGCTGGTCACCCATGTCTATGGCGGCCCCCGCATGTCGGCGCCCGCCGCCGACAGCACGGATGAGGATCTGCTGCGCTACTCCGAATTCCTGGCGGAAGGCTGGGCCTGGGCCTCCACCTCCCGCCGTCGCGCCGGCTTCGGCATCCGCTCCGGCGGCGAGGATGCGCTGGCGGCGCGGCGCATCGCCGGCGAGGTGCTGGGCTCCGTCCGCTTCAGCCTGCTGCACGGCCAGAGCTGGGGCGGTGCCGTCGCCGCCAAGGCGATCGAGACGCTGAACGAAGCCGGGCAGGACGGCACCCGCCCCTGGCAGGCCGCGCTGCTGACCTCCGCCGTGCTGGCCGGCCCGACGCGGGCCTACGACATGCGGGTGGACCTGCGCGCGGCCTGGCAGGCGATCTGCGGCACGCATCCGCGGCCGGAGGAGCCGCAATACCTCGTGACCCTCGGCCTGGCGCGCGGCCAGCGGATGACGCGGGAGGAGCTGATGTCCCGCTACCTGGCCTGCACCGGCGCCGATTTGGCGCCGGAGGCGCGGACCCCGGCGCAGCGCCGTGCCCTGGCGGACCTCTCGGCCGCCAGCCGGGTGCCGGAGGCCGCGATCCCGGCGCACCTGGTCTGGGCCACCATGGTCTTCGCCGATATCGGCTGGCGGCTGATGGAGGGGCGCAGCGCCTTCGGCAACCGCGACGTGCGCTATGCCGGCACCTCCGACGATGCCGGGCTGAACGCCCGCATCCCGCGCATCGTGCCGGATGCCGATGCCGCGGCGCGGCTGGCGGCCGATGGCGACCCCACCGGCGCCGTGGCCATCCCGGTGCTGACCCTGCACGGAATCGGCGACATGACGGTGTTCGTGGAGCACCAGTCGGCGTACCGGGAGACGCTGGAGCGCGCCGGCAACGGCCATCTGCTGCTGCAGGTCTTCACCGACGAGATCGAGCATTCCAAGCTGTCCGGCCCGATCTACGCCGCCGCCGCCGCAGCGCTGCGTAGCTGGGCCGAGACGCGCCGCCGGCCGGGCGCCGCCGAATTGCAGGGGCGCTGCGAGGCCAGCGCCATCACCACCCTCGGCCCCTGCCGCATCCTGCCGGACTACCGGCCGCAGCCCTGGGAGGCGCGGGTCAACCCGCGCTGAGGCCGGCTATCCCCGCCGGACCACGTAGTCCGCCGCCTGCAACGCCGCGATGATCGCGTTGCCCTGGCGGCCGTCGCGCACCTCCACCATCAGGTACAGCTCGGTGCTCTGCACCGTCGGCGCGCCGAACAGCTGCTGGTGGTTCACCTCGATCACGTTGCCGCCGAGGGCCGAGATGCGGCCGGCGATGTCGGCCAGCACGCCGGGGCGGTCCGGGATGTCGAAATGCAGGCGCAGGATCCGGCCATCGCGCAGCAGCTGCCGCAGCAGCACGTTGGACAGGGCGCGGGCATCGATGTTGCCGCCGCAGATCGGGATGCCGACGGATTTGCCGGCGAAACGCTCGGGATGCGCCAATAATGCGGCGACGCCGGCCGCCCCGGCGCCCTCCGCCACCAGCTTGGCGCCCTCCGCCAGCAGGGCGATGGCCTGTTCCACGCTGCGCTCCGGCGCCAGCACCACCTCGATCCCATGCGCCTTGAGCCAGGCAAAGGGCACCTCGCCCACGTCGCGCACCGCGATGCCCTCGGCCACGGTCGGCCCACCGACGGAGACCGGCTGGCCGGCCAGGCGCTGGGCCATGGCGGGATAGCCCTCGACCTCCACCCCCACCACGGTGATGCCGGGCCGCAGTTCCAGCGCCGCCGCGGCGCAGCCGGTCAGCAGCCCGCCGCCGCCGACCGGGATCACCAGCACGTCGAGGTCCGGGAAATCCTCGAGCATCTCCAGCGCGCAGGTGCCCTGGCCGGCAATCACGGCAGGGTCGTCATAGGGGTGGACGAAGGTCAGGCCTTCGCGCAGCGCCAGTTCATGGGCATGGGCCGCGGCTTCCGCCAGGCTTTCGCCCTGCAGCACCACCCGGGAGCCCCAGCCCTCGGTGCGCGTCACCTTGGTGGCCGGGGTGAAGCGCGGCATGACGATGGTGGCGGCGATGCCGGCCAGCGCGGCATGGCGCGCCACCGCCTGGGCATGGTTGCCGGCCGACATGGCGATGACACCCGCGGCACGTTCCCGCGGCGTCAGCAGCGCGATGCGGTTGGCCGCGCCGCGTTCCTTGAAGGCGCCGGTGGCCTGGAGGTTGTCGAGCTTGAGGTGCACCCGCGCCCCGGTCGCCCGGGACAGCGCATCGCAATATATCGTCGGCGTGCGCAGCACCGCGCCGCGGATGCGGGCGGCGGCGGCCCGCACATCGGCGAGCGTGATGGACGGCCCCGCGGGGGGCTCCACCGCCAGGGCGCGAACGGGTGTCATGGCGTCAGGCGAAGCGGACGCCGGCGATCTCGTACACCTTGGCGCCGCCCGGGGCCGGCACCTCGACGCTGTCGCCCACCGCCTTGCCGATCAGCGCCTTGGCGAGCGGCGAGGAAATGGAGATGGAGCCGTTCTTCATGTCGGCCTCATAGGCGCCGACGATGCGGTAGGTCTTCTCATCCTCCGTCTCCTCGTCCACCACCGTCACATGCGCGCCGAAGCGCACCTGGTTGCCGGACAGCTTGGAGGTGTCGATGACCTCGACGGAGGGGATGATCGATTCGAGCTCGGCGATACGGCCCTCGATAAAGGACTGTCGTTCCCGCGCCGCATGGTATTCGGCATTCTCGGAGAGGTCGCCATGCGCCCGCGCCTCGGCGATGGCGCGGATCACGGCCGGTCGTTCTTCGACCTTGAGCTGGCGCAGCTCCTCCGTCAGCCGGTCCAGCCCTTCCGCGGTCATGGGGAACTTCTGCACGTCGCGTCCTTCCTCCGGGCACCCCGGCCCGCCCTGCTGTTGGCCGCCGCCTGGCCGGAGCCAGGGCGGGACGACCACATGCAAGCAGATTGCGGGCTGCACTGAAACAGGCGAGGCGGGGACAGGATGATGATCCCGTCCCCGCCCGCTCAGAATGAACGCGTGAAATAGGCCTGGAGCGGGGTTACATCAAGGGTTCCGCCCTTCAAGGCCGCGATGGCGTGCACCGCGGCCCGCGCGCCGGCCAGCGTCGTGTAGTGCGGCACGCCGTGTGTCAGGGCGCTGCGGCGGATGTCGAAGCTGTCGGACACCGTCTGGCCGCCGCTGGCGGTGTTGATGACAAGCTGGATGGCGTCCGACTTGATGGCGTCCACGCAATGCGGACGCCCCTCCGCCACCTTGTTGACCACCGTGCAGTCCAGCCCAACCTCCCGCAGCCGCGCGGCGGTGCCGCGGGTGGCAAGGACCCGAAAACCCATCTCCAGCAGCCGGCGGGCCAGGGTGATGGCGCCCGTCTTGTCGCTGTCCTTGACCGAGAGGAAGGCGGTACCGGATTCCGGCAGCTTCACGCCCGCGCCCATCTGCGACTTCAGGAAGGCCTTCTCGAAGGACAGGTCGAGGCCCATCACCTCCCCGGTCGACTTCATCTCCGGCCCCAGGATGACATCGACGTTGGGGAAGCGGTTGAAGGGGAACACCGCCTCCTTCACCGCCACGTGGCGCGACACCGCCGTGTCATCCAGCCCGAAGGTCTTCAGATGCGCGCCGGCCATCACCAGCGCGCCGATCTTGGCCACCGCGATGCCCGTCGCCTTGGCGACGAAGGGCGCGGTGCGGCTAGCGCGGGGGTTCACCTCCAGCACGAAGATCTCGCCGTCCTTCACCGCATACTGCACGTTCATCAGGCCCTTGACCTTGAGGGCCTTGGCCATCGCCTCCGTCTCCGCCTTCAGCTCCGTGATGATGGCGGGCGGCAGGGAATAGGGCGGCAGGGAACAGGCGCTGTCGCCGGAATGGATGCCGGCTTCCTCGATATGCTCCATCACGCCGGCGACGTAGACATCGCCTGTCTCGTCCGCGATGCAGTCCACATCGACCTCGATCGCATCGGCCAGGTACTGGTCGATCAGGATCGGGTTGTCGCCCGAAACCTTCACCGCCTCCGCCCCGAAGCGGCGCAGCTGTTCGCGGTTGTAGGCGATCTCCATGGCACGGCCGCCCAGCACGTAGGAGGGACGCACCACCACCGGGTAGCCGATGCGCTCGGCCTCCACCATCGCCTCGTCCAGCGTACGGGAGATGCCGTTCTGCGGCTGCTTCAGGCCCAGCGACTTGAGCAGCAATTGGAAGCGCTCGCGGTCCTCGGCGATATCGATGGCTTCGGCCGATGTACCGAGGATCGGGATGCCGGCCTTGTGCAGCGCCTGGGACAGCTTGAGCGGGGTCTGCCCGCCATACTGCACGATGCAGCCGAGCAGCGTGCCCGCCTCCTGCTCCTTGCGGCAGATGGCGATGACGTCCTCCGCCGTCAGCGGCTCGAAATACAGGCGGTCGGAGGTGTCGTAGTCCGTGCTGACGGTCTCGGGGTTGCAGTTGACCATGATGGTCTCGTAGCCGGCGTCACGCAGCGCGTAGCAGGCATGGACGCAGCAATAGTCGAACTCGATGCCCTGGCCGATGCGGTTCGGCCCGCCGCCGAGGATGATGATCTTTTCCCGGTTCGTCGGCCGTGCCTCGCAGGCCGGCGCGCCGAAGCCGCCCTCATAGGTCGAGTACATGTAGGGCGTGTCGGAGGCGAATTCCGCCGCGCAGGTGTCGATGCGCTTGAACACGGCATGCACGCCCAAGGCATGGCGTGCCGCGAAGACCTGTGCCTCGGTCTTGCTGGTGAGCTTGGCCAGCCGCGTATCGGCGAAGCCGAGCGCCTTCAACGCGCGGAACCCATCGGCGGTCGTCGGCAGCCCCTCCGCCTTCACGCGCGCCTCGGCGTCGACGATCCGGGAAATCTCGCGGATGAACCAGGGGTCGAAGCGGCAGGCCTCGTGAATTTCCTCCACCGACATGCCGGCGCGCAGCGCCTGCGCCACCACCAGCGCACGGTCCGGCTTCGGCGTGGCGAGGGATGTGCGGATGGCGGCGTGCGAGCCATCGCCGGGCACCTCGATCTCGTCAAGGCCGGTCAGCCCGGTCTCCAGCCCGCGCAGGCCCTTCTGCAAGGCCTCCGCGAAGCTGCGCCCGATGGCCATGGTCTCGCCGACCGATTTCATCGACGTGGTCAGGGTCGCCGGCGTGCCGGGGAACTTCTCGAAGGTGAAGCGCGGGATCTTCACCACCACGTAGTCGATCGTCGGCTCGAAGCTGGCCGGCGTCACCATGGTGATGTCGTTCTTCAGCTCGTCCAGCGTGTAGCCCACCGCCAGCTTCGCGGCGATCTTGGCGATCGGGAAGCCCGTGGCCTTGGACGCCAGCGCGGAGGAGCGGCTGACGCGCGGGTTCATCTCGATGACCACCATGCGGCCATCTGCGGGGTTGATGCCGAACTGCACGTTGGACCCGCCGGTGTCGACGCCGATTTCCCGCAGGCAGGCGATGCTGGCATCGCGCATTCGCTGGTATTCCTTGTCGGTCAGCGTCAGCGCCGGGGCGATGGTGACGCTGTCCCCGGTGTGCACGCCCATCGGGTCCAGGTTCTCGATGGAGCAGATGATGATGCAGTTGTCCGCGCTGTCGCGGACCACCTCCATCTCAAACTCCTTCCAGCCCAGCACGCTTTCCTCGACCAGCACTTCCGTGGTCATGGAAGCGGACAGGCCGGCGGCGACGATCTGCTCGAATTCCTCGCGGTTGTAGGCGATGCCGCCGCCGGTGCCGCCGAGGGTGAAGGAGGGGCGGATGACGCAGGGCAGGCCGACCAGGTCCAGCCCGGCGCGGGCTTCCTCCATCGAATGCGCGATGGCGGATTTCGGGCTCTCGATGCCGATCTTCGACATGGCGTCGCGGAACTTCAGCCGGTCCTCCGCCTTGTCGATCACCTCCGCCTTGGCGCCGATCAGCTCGCAGCCGTATTTCGTCAGGATCCCGGCGGCGTCCAGCTTCAGCGCGGTGTTCAGCGCGGTCTGGCCGCCCATGGTCGGCAGCAGCGCATCCGGGCGTTCCTTGGCGATGATCTTCTCGACCATCTCCACCGTGATCGGCTCGATGTAGGTCGCATCCGCCAGGCCCGGATCGGTCATGATCGTGGCCGGGTTGGAGTTCACCAAAATGACACGAAAGCCCTCCGCGCGCAGCGCCTTGCAGGCCTGCGCGCCGGAATAGTCGAACTCGCAGGCCTGGCCGATGACGATCGGGCCGGCGCCGATGATGAGGATGGACTTGATGTCGGTGCGCTTCGGCATGGTCAGGTTCCGTTCGAATGCGTCTGGCGCCGCGCGCTCAGCAGCAGCAGCGGCAGGATCAGCAGGTGGGGGATGCCCCAGAAGGCGAGGGCGAGCGGCGCCGCCTCGCCGATCATCAGCGTGGTCGCGCCATGCACCAGCACGGACAGCGCGAAGGCGCCGAGCGCCGCGCGCATCGGCGGCATCAGCCGGCGTAGCGAGGAGGCGACGGCGAACAGCACCAGGCCGGAATAGGCGAGCGCGAACAGCCCGAAGGCGAGGTCGTTCATGTGGCCCGGCTCTCCGTTGCCAGCTTCACCGCCAGCAGCGCCAGCGCGCCGCCGAGCACCCAGCGCTGCACCGCCATCCAGGTCGGGTTGGCGCCGAGGAAGCGCGCCGCCCCCGCCGCCCCCCAGACCAGCACCGCGTCCCACGCCGTGCAGATGGTGATCTGCACGAAGCCGAGGATGGCGGCCTGGAGGAACAGGTTGCCGCGCTCCGGGTCGAGGAAGGGCGGCAGCACCGCCATGTAGAACAGCGCCACCTTCGGGTTCAGCGCCGCGGTCGCGAAGCCGACCCAGAACAGCCGCGCGCGCGGCTCCCGCGGCATAGGCCGGGCGGCGAATATGGGCTGTCCACCGGGCCGCACGCTCTGCCAGGCCAGGAACAGCAGGTAGCCCGCGCCACCAATTCGCAGGATGTCCCAGGCATAGGGCACCGCCAGCAGCGCCGCGGTGATGCCGGCGGCGGCGCAGACCATGATGGTGAAGGAGCCGAACTGGCACCCCACCAGCGAGACCATCCCCGCCCCGGTGCCCTGCGCGAGCGACCGGGACATGAGGTACAGCATGTTCGGCCCCGGCGTGACCGCGAGGCCGAGCGACAGGACGGCGAAGACAAGGAAGGTCTCGGGGGAGGGCATCGCCCCGTCATCCCGCCTTGTGCGTCTCGATCATCCCCACGAAGCGGCGGAACAGGTGGTGGCTGTCCGTCGGCCCCGGGCTGGCTTCCGGGTGGTACTGCACGGAAAACGCCGGCCGCGTGGAACTGGCGATGCCCTCGTTCGAGCCATCGAACAGGCTGCGATGCGTCACCGTCACGCCGTCCGGCAGGCTGGCATCGTCCACAGCGAAGCCGTGGTTCTGGCTGGTGATCTCCACCTTGCCCGTCGCCAGTTCCTTCACCGGCTGGTTGGCGCCGCGGTGGCCGAGGTCCAGCTTGTAGGTCCTGGCCCCCAGCGCCAGCGCCAGGAGCTGGTGGCCGAGGCAGATGCCGAACACCGGCAGGCCGGTCTCCAGCACGCCCCGGATCGCCGGCACCGCGTATTCACCAGTTGCCGCCGGATCACCCGGGCCGTTCGACAGGAACACGCCATCCGGCTTGTGGGACAGGATGTCCTCGGCGGTCGCGGTCGCCGGCACCACCGTCACGGCGCAGCCGGCGGCGGCCAGGCAGCGCAGGATGTTGCGCTTGGCGCCATAATCCACCGCGACGACCTTGTACCGCGGCGCGTCCTGCCGGCCGTAGCCCTCGCCCCAGGCCCATTCCGTCTCGTCCCAGGCGTAGGATTGCCGGGTCGAGACCTCGCGCGCCAGGTCCATCCCCTCCAGCCCCGGCCAGCCCTTGGCCTGCGCCACCAGCGCCGGGATGTCGAAGCGGCCATCCGCCGGATGCGCCAGCACGCCGTTCGGCGCGCCCCCATCGCGGATGCGCACCGTTAGCGCCCGCGTGTCGATGCCCGCGATGCCGGGCACGCCATGCGACTTCAGCCAGTCATCCAGGTGCCGCGTGGCGCGGTAGTTGGAGGGCTCCGTGATGTCCTGCTTGACGATCAGGCCGCGCGCGGCGGGGGTGATCGCCTCGATATCCTCGGCATTCGCGCCGACATTGCCGATATGCGGGAAGGTGAAGCAGATGGTCTGCCCGGCGTAGGAGGGATCGGTCAGTACCTCCTGGTACCCGGTCATGGAGGTGTTGAAGCAGATCTCGGCCACCGTGGTCGCCTGCGCGCCGAAGCCGCGGCCCCAAAACACGCTGCCATCGGCCAGCACCAGCGCGGCGGTCGCGCCGGCGGGCACGTTGTTGGCCGGGGTAGGCTCTGCGGTCTGCGTCACGGCGGGGGTCTCCTTGCGGGTGGTCTCGCCCTGCGGCAGTTCGGCGAGCGGCAGGCCGGTCGCGGCCATGATGGCGGCCCAATGCTTCGGCGGCACGGCGCGGGACTGGCGCCACTTGCGCACCGCCTCCGTGCCGATGCCAAGCCGCCCTGCCGCGGCATCCGGGCCGCCCATCAGGGCGATGATCTCTTCGACGGTTCGCATGGCGCCAGATATGTGGGAATTGTGTTCCCAGGACAAGCCGAATGCGGGCCTGGGAAGATTTTTCCCAGACGCGACGCCGTGCTACAGGCGCGCCACAAGGAGAACCCCCATGGCCGACGACCTCCGCACCCGTTTCACCGCCGAGCTGAAGACATCGATGCTGGCCAAGGATGCCGCCCGCACGTCCAGCCTGCGGATGATCACCGCCAAGCTCAAGGACGCCGACATCGCCGCCCGCCCCTCCGGCGTCGACAAGGTTCCGGACGACCAGGTCATCGCCATGCTGCGCGGCATGGTGAAGTCCCGCGCCGAGAGCGCCGCGCTGTACCGCCAGGGCAACCGCCTGGACCTGGCGGAGAAGGAGGAGGCCGAGATCGCCGTGATCGAGGGCTTCCTGCCGCAGCAGATGGACGAGGCCGCCATGGCCGCCGCCGTCGACGCCGCGGTGGCGGAAGCCGGTGCGACCAGCGTCAAGGACATGGGGAAGGTCATGGCCCTGCTTCGCGCGCAGCACGGCGCGGTGATGGACATGGCCAAGGCCGGTCCGCTGGTGAAATCTCGCCTCGGCGCATAGCCGAAAAAGATGCCCAAACGCTTGACGCGAGTGCCCCCGGCGCGCTGAACACAGGGGCAGCATGGCGCTGCCCCCCAACTTCCTCGAGGAACTTCGCGCGCGCACCCCGCTGGCGCCGCTGATCCAGCGGAAGACCCGGCTGACGAAGTCCGGCCGCAACTGGAAGGGCTGCTGCCCCTTCCATGGCGAGAAGACGCCATCTTTCTACGTCTATGACGACCACTTCCACTGCTTCGGCTGCGGCGCGCATGGCGATGCCATCAGCTTCGTCATGCAGGCCGAGGGGCAGACCTTCCCCGAAGCCGTGGAACGCCTGGCCGCCGAGGCCGGCTTGCAGATCCCGAAGGCCACGCCCGAGGCCGCCGCGCGCGAACGCCGCGCCCGTGACCTGCATGGCGTGCTGGAAGCGGTGGAGGCCGCCTTCCGCCGCCGCCTGCGCCTGGCGGAGGGCGCGGAGGCGCTGGCCTACCTCAAGCGGCGCGGCCTGACCGAGGAGACGATCGAGCGCTTCGGCCTCGGCTGGTCCGGCGCCGGCCGCGGCGTCCTCGCCGCCGAACTCAAGGCGGAGGGCATCACCCAGGGCCAGCTGGTGGAGGCCGGGCTGCTGCGTGAACGCGAGGGCGGGGAGGGCACGACCGACCTGTTCTTCAACCGCGTCATCTTCCCGATCCGCGACCGCCGCGGCCGCACCATCTCCTTCGGCGGCCGCATCCTGGGCGATGGCCAGCCGAAATACGTCAACGGACCGGAGACCGGGTTGTTTTCCAAGCGCCGGCAGCTCTACGGCCTGGACCTGGCGCGGGAGGGCGCCTTCCGCGGCGCCAAGGTGGCGGTGGTGGAGGGCTACATGGATGTCATCGCCCTGCACCAGGCCGGATTCCACGCCGCCGTCGCGCCGCTCGGCACGGCGCTGACGGCGGAGCAGATGGAGGAGCTGTGGCGCCTGACGCCGGAGCCGGTGCTTTGCTTCGACGGCGATGCCGCCGGTGGCCGCGCCGCCGCGCGCGCCGCGGAAGCCGCGCTGCCCTTGCTGACGCCGGACCGCACGCTGCGGCTGGCGACGCTGCCGCAGGGGGAGGACCCGGACACGCTGGTCTCCCGCGGCGGCCCCGCCGCCTTCAACGCGGTGCTGGACGGCGCGCGGCCCTTGTCGGAGGCGCTGTTCGCGCTGCTGACCGAAGGCCGCCCCGCCACCACGCCGGAACAGCGCGCGGCGCTGCGCAATCGCCTGGCGGAGGTCGCGGCGCTGATCCCGGACAAGTCGCTGGCGGCGGAGTATCGCCGCAGCCTGATGGACCGCTTCTTCGCCGCGACGCGCACGCCGATGGGCCGCAACGGCACGCCCGGCCGCAAGCCGCCGGCGCCGCCGCGCAACCGCCCGGCCATCACCCTGGCCCGCACCCGGTCCGCCCAGGCCACGGCGCTGCTCGCCATCACGCTGCGCCATCCCTGGCTGCTGGCGGAGGTCGAGGAATGCTTCGCCGCGGTCGATCTCGGCGAGGCGCGTCTGGAGGCGTGCCGCACGCTGGTCCAGGCCTTCCTGGCGGAGGGCCGCGAACTTGACTCGGCGCTTCTGATGGACCAACTCGCCGGCCGAGGAATGGCGGAACTGGCGACGGGATTGCTGCGGGGGCCAGGGCTGCCGGAAGCGGCCGGCGTGGACGCCCAGCCAAGCGATGCGCTGGACGCCTGGTGGCACTTCTACGGCCTTCTGCGCGGCGAAGCCGAATTGGAGGAAGACCGGGGCGAGGCGCAGCGCGCCTGGGTCGAGGCGACCGACGCGGCGGCCCAGACCCGGGCCCAGCAACGCCTGATCCGGCTGAACCTGACCCTGGCGGCGCTGCGTCGGGGTGAGTGGACGGAGGCGGGGGGCGAGGATGCCGGCCTCCCGGCCCCGATCTCAAGTGGTCATTAGCCGGATGGCCAGGCGGCAGATACGACGTGGCTTGGATTGGGGTGGCGAATTCGCGCAGGCCGGGTGTGGCGCCAGCCGCATCTCGCCACGGCGCCGTTGACGGAGCGGGAACAGGCATGGCGAGCAAGGCCGCGAATGGCGCCGAT